>NZ_QKQR01000031.1:0-1406 GCF_008042305.1 Bacillus sp. AY18-3
TTGTGTTAATCCTAACAATAACTAAGGGTACATAATATGCTTTCATACCTTTGAATGATTTTGTTATAGGAGGGATGGAGATTTAAATGGCTCAAATTGTTGGTATTGATAGATACCTTTGTACTGGGGCTTTAATCTATATGCGTGAGGGCCTTTCCCTAAGTCTTGTCAGGAAGTAAGGAACAGTAAGCAAACACTGATATAATATGAATAGAGAAGAGGAATGCCTTATGAAAATAAGTAGTCAAATTACATGTGCAAGTCTGGCCCTTTTAATAGCTGGAAGTTCCCTGTTATATACAACACCAACCTCAATTGTAAAAGCAGAGCCCACTCAAAATGTATCTAGTTCGTTACAAACAAATACTCAACGAGATCGTACTTCCGTCAAGCAAGCAATGCGGGATACATTGCAACTTGGATACCCAGGGATACTTGCTAAAACTTCTGAGGGTGGAAAAACGTGGGGTTATGCCGCTGGGATAGCGGATCTGAGAATCAAGAAACCAATGAAAACAGATTTTCGCTTTCGCATTGGCAGTGTGACGAAGACGTTCACCGCAACAGTTGTACTTCAATTAGCTGGAGAGAACCGCCTGAATCTAGACGACTCCATCGAAAAATGGTTGCCTGGTGTCATTCAAGGAAATGGATATGATGGTAACAAGATTACTATCCGGCATATATTGAACCATACAAGTGGTATCGCTGAATACTCAAGGTCAAAAGACGCTGATTTTACGGATACAAAAAAATCGTATACGGCTAAAGAGTTAGTGAAGATGGGGATTTCTTTGCCCCCAGACTTTGACCCAGGAGAGGGCTGGTCTTATTCAAACACAGGATACGTATTACTGGGTATTCTTATTGAAAAAGTAACCAGAAACAGCTATGCGGAAGAGATTGAAAATCGGATTATTGAACCACTTGAATTGTCGAATACATTCCTACCTGGCAATTCAAGCGTTATTCCAGGCACTAACCATGCCCGTGGATATGACCAACCAGACGGAGCAAGTGAGCTAAAAGACGTTACTTATTATAACCCAAGTGCAGGTAGCTCTGCTGGAGATATGATTTCTACTGCTGACGACTTAAACAAATTCTTCTCTTACTTGCTCGGTGGTAAATTACTGAAAGAACAACAACTAAAACAAATGCTTACTACAGTTCCTACAGGAAGAGAAGGAATCGATGGATATGGTCTTGGAATCTATGAAACTAAGCTTCCAAGCGGTGTCTCGATATGGGGACACACAGGTGGCATTCTAGGGTTTACTACTCTTGTTGGAGGTACACTTGGAGGCAAGCATACGTTAGTTGTCAATTGGAATAGTTTGGGTAGAACTGACAGTCCTAATCCTTTTAAAAATATTTTACTTGCTGAATTTAGCAAGTAGGAAAAA
>NZ_QKQR01000032.1:0-73442 GCF_008042305.1 Bacillus sp. AY18-3
TTAGCAAGTAGGAAAAAAGGAAAAATTTACTGTAGTTTTCATAGTTAAAAATATACTTTTCTGGTTCAAAAGCCCCACCTTATTTTCGAGAAAAATTTGGGGCTTTTTTTGTTTTGGTGGCGTTTATTCTCCTTAAGTTGATGGATGTGGGGTAGCACCACATTACTATCAAGCTAAGGTTTTAATATATCTCCTAAATGAACATTTTCTTTTTCTACAGGTAGTTACTTTGAGAAGGTAGCTTATTTTTTCGTTTTGAGGGCGTTTATTTTTCTTAAGCTGATGGATATGGAGTATCCGCCCTAAGTTAAATAAATTTTGACTTAAAAACAAGTGATTTTAACAACAAGTGA
The DNA here is from genome assembly GCF_008042305.1 of Bacillus sp. AY18-3. Taxonomy (NCBI): domain Bacteria; kingdom Bacillati; phylum Bacillota; class Bacilli; order Caryophanales; family Bacillaceae; genus Bacillus; species Bacillus sp. AY18-3. Next base: position 354 of record NZ_QKQR01000032.1, read on the forward strand.
TTTTAACAACGTTAGGAGTGTTTCATGCAGCACAATGTCATTTGTGTTGTATTGCAAGAAAAAAATTACATTAGAAAAGAGCCAGAATTCATCCTGTTAAGGGTAAATCGACTCTTAATATTTAAAAGGATGGTAAAAAGAAACACAGAAGTAAAAAAAACTGTGTTTCTTTTTGATTAATATATTTACTGAACTTTACGGCACAGATGCTCCTTCAATCCTATTATAAAAGCGATTTTGAAAGTAAGTAATTTGTAAGAAATGGGTAAGAAAAAAGAAATTTTCATTGTGTATGATAAAAATATAAAGAAGCGTGAAAGGCGGAACAGATATGACTTATATATGAAAAACAGACCAGTAACAAGACTGTTTCAAGGAAAAGAAGTAATTTATGTGGTTAACATATATGTGGAAAAAGAGGGATTTACCCAGGACAGAATGGCGTTTGTAAAAATAATAAATATGAAGATGATTACGAATTCAATGTTGACCTTTTTTCATTGGTGGAGATGGTAGCTGTGTGGTTAATACGAAATAGCAAGAAACCACCTATACAATATGAATAGAGGAGAGGGATGCCTTATGAAAACATGTAGTCAAATTACATGTGCAAGTCTGGCCCTTTTAATAGCTGGAAGTTCTCTGTTATACACAACGCCAACCTTAATTGTAAAAGCAGAACCTACTCAAAGTGTATCTAGTTCGGTACAAACAAGTACTCAACGAGATCGTAATTCTGTCAAGCAAGCAGTGCGGGATACATTGCAACTTGGATTCCCGGGGATACTTGCTAAAACTTCTGAGGGTGGAAAAACATGGAGTTATGCCGCTGGGGTAGCGAATCTGAGCAGCAAGAAACCAATGAAAACAGATTTTCGCTTTCGCATTGGTAGCGTGACGAAGACGTTCACGGCAACAGTTGTACTTCAATTAGCCGAAGAGAACCGCTTGAATCTAGACGACTCTATTGAAAAATGGTTGCCTGGTGTCATTCAAGGAAACGGATATGATGATAAACAGATTACTATCCGGCAAGTATTGAACCACACAAGTGGTATCGCTGAATACACAAGGTCAAAAAGTTTTAATCTTATGGATACAAAAAAATCGTATAGGGCTGAAGAATTAGTAAAGATAGGGATTTCGATGCCCCCAGATTTTGCTCCAGGAAAGAGCTGGTCTTATTCAAATACAGGATACGTATTACTAGGGATCCTTATTGAAACAGTAACCGGGAACAGCTATGCGGAAGAGATTGAAAATCGGATTATTGAACCGCTTGAATTATCGAATACATTCTTACCTGGCAATTCAAGCGTGATTCCAGGAACCAAGCATGCCCGTGGATATATCCAACTAGACGGAGCAAGTGAGCCAAAAGATGTTACGTATTATAACCCAAGTATGGGGAGCTCGGCTGGAGATATGATTTCTACTGCTGATGATTTAAACAAATTCTTCTCTTACTTACTTGGAGGTAAATTAATAAAAGAACAGCAACTAAAACAAATGCTTACTACAGTTCCAACAGGAGAAGCTGCACTTGGCAGATATGGTCTTGGAATCTATGAAACTAAGCTTCCAAACGGTGTCTCAATATGGGGACACGGAGGTAGCATTCCAGGGTTTGTTACTTTTGCTGGAGGTACACTTGGAGGCAAGCATACATTAGCTGTCAATTTGAACAGCCTTAATGCTGATAGTCCTGATCCTTTTAAAAATATTTTACTTGCTGAATTTAGCAAGTAGGCCAAAAGGAAGAACGGATAAATTTTATCATATTTTCATAGTTAAACAAACAAATGATGAAATTGATCACTTATCTAAGGAGGCAATTCCCTCATGAAAAATAAACTAACTGGTGTATTAGCCGCTACATTAGCGCTAACTATGATTCTACCAACAGGGGCGAAAGCATTTTCTGATAGTAAGACTACAGTTGTATCTAACGTAGAAGTAGCTAGCCAAGAGCTGAAGAAGATTGCAGCAGAGAAGGCTGCGCTACTCACGAAGTCCCATGGGACGACTAGCGTGCAGTATGCGCTAATTGATAATGGCAAGCTTACTTTGTCGGGGCAGGCTGGAAAGAACGATATGGAAGGGGAACAGCCACTAACCAAAGATACTCTATACGGGATTGGTTCAGTCAGTAAAATGTATGCAACAGCGGCTGTAATGAAATTGGTCGACGAAGGAAAAGTCGATTTGGATGCTCCTGTGGTTAACTATGTTCCTGATTTTAAGATGAAAGATGGGCGGTACAAACGCATTACCCCGCGTATGTTGTTGAATCACTCCTCCGGCTTGCAAGGTTCCACGTTAAGTAATGCATTTTTATTTAACGATAATGATACCTATTCCCATGATTTCTTGTTGCAGCAATTGTCCAACCAGAGCCTGAAAGCAGACCCTGGCGCGTTCTCGGTATACTGCAACGATGGTTTTACTCTGGCCGAAATTTTGGTGGAAAGAGTCAGCGGTATGAGCTTTACCGAATTTCTACATCAACGGTTTACAGAACCCTTAAAGATGAATCATACAAAAACGCCGCAGGACAAATGGAGAGACGAAAAGCGGGCTGGACTTTATTTTCCGGCGTACCAAGGTCAGCTTCCAATTGAATCGGTGAATGTGATTGGTACGGGAGGGGTCTCTTCCACGGCAGAAGATATGGTACGATTCTCACAATTATTTATGGGACAGGGAAAAGGGATCCTCTCTGATAAGGTAGTCAAGGCGATGGAGCAAGAGGAATATAAAAAAGGAATGTGGCCGGGGGATGGAGATAATATTTTTAACTATGGTCTTGGCTGGGATAGTGTGAAACTATACCCATTCAGTGAATATGGGATAAAAGGCTTGGCTAAGGGCGGCGACACGGCACTGCAACATGCTATACTGGTCGTGCTTCCGGAACAGAAAATGGCAGCGGCTGTGTTGTCATCCGGTGGACGAAGCTCTACAAATCAACTGCTGGCAACTGAATTGCTGCTCGCCGTGCTTAAAGAGAAGGGGACAATTAAGAACATCAAGCCGAACAAATCTTTTGGCAAGCCGGTCAAGGTCAAGATGCCTCAAGACGTGGCAAAGAAAGCGGGCTTTTATGGCAATAGCGAAACTCATTTCAAAATTGAAATTACGAAGAATGGAGAACTGTTCTTACCATCTAATCGAGAAGAAAAATATGTATATACTATGGATGGAAGCTTTATTAATGAGAAGGGTACTTCTAAGCTCAACTTTGTCACCGAGAAGAATGGAAGAACTTATTTGAGGGAGAGCACATATAAATCGACACCAGACTTAGGTCAAGGTGCGATGACTCACTATTTAGCCGAGAAACTAGAAGACAATGTGCTATCGAAGAAAACCGCTGCCGCATGGGCGAAGCGGGAAGGTGTCAAGTTCTATCTCGTGAATGAGAAATTTAGTTCTATTGAATATCTCGTACAACCGAAACTTATTACCACACAAATTACTCGTAAGGAAGGCCTGGCGGGCTATTGGGAGGGCAGAAAAATTACAGGTCCGAACACCGCGGCGCATCAGCTCCAGATCCCTGTGATGAATGGCCGTGATACGACGGAAACGCATTTCTATACAGAAGGCGGCAATGAATATATGGAAATGGCCGGGTTGTTATACGTAAGTGGAAACAACGTAAAACCACTTGATGCTGGCCAATCATCCAAAGTTACTCTGCAAGCAAATGGGCATGCTAAATGGTTTACGATTCCGCAAGCGGCAGCAGGAAAAAGGATGACCGTGACATTGCCATCGAAGGGTGCGTTCGCGGTGTATGATGAGAATGGAGTATGTGTCAACTTTACCATCGTGAGCGGCAATAACAAAGTAAAACTGCCGAAGAATGGAACGATTGTAATTGCTGGGGTACCGAACTCAGAATTTGCAATTACGTTGAACTAGCTACAATTCAAAATGGACTTCAACAAAACCAGTACGACATAGGAACGTTGTTTTGCTGGTTTTGTTTGTATTTACGTATTATCTTTAAGAAGAGAATTTCAAAGAATAATATCACGCTCAAACTCTGCAAAAACAGCTATCAAACCAATTTAGGGCAATCATCATTTGCTCCATTAATCTTCTTGATGTAAATACGTTCGCAGCTGGTATTATGATGTACAAGCCCTATACGGTACAGGAATTATCCGAGGTGTTTCAGCTACTAAGTTTACGCCATATGGCACACTCACACGTCAACAGGCAGCACTTATGTTAGAACGAACTCTAGAATATCTAGGTGTAGAAAAAGAGTCAAATATAGGGCCCTACCACATCGCTATCAAGCTAAGAAAAGCATAAATCCCCAAATAGTAAAATTGAGATCCCCAGAGTAAAAATCATTGTTTTTGGGTAGCATAAAACCTTAGTATGTTAGCGATGTGATGCTAACCCAAATTTGAACCCTATTCCTCAATGAATCAAACAATTTAACATGGTAAAAGTATATTTGGATGAGAGTCCAATACTTACTATTGAAATTGTGATGGTTCACATTGAAAGAAGGCACTTTAGGGTGTCTTTTCTTTATGAAAAAAATTCCCGCACAATGTACAGGGATAAAAAATTATAAGTCATGGTGGGACAGTTCCTGTTTTAGTTAATCAGGTAGTTTCTATTAAAGGTAAAAACAAAATGTAATGCTTTGAAAAAAACTATGTACTAGAACTGGTACTCTGTCGGTAAGCCATGAAAGAGGTATTTATATTATTTGTTTTGTAAATTATCTTGAATTTGTTGTTCCATATTTACTAGTGATGTTTTTAGGGAATTACTAAGCTTTTTAACAAATTTAAGAACAAGAAGCCAGTTTTTAATAATAGAATTCTAAAAGCGTTAGGGTAGAAATTTATTGTTTTTGTTAAAAAAGAATTGACTTCTACTACAGTTGTAACTAATATGGTTACATAAGGTTGTAATTGAGTTAGTTACAACTTATGGATATTTAAAGTGAAAATAAGGTTTATATATTTAATTAAGGATGGTAGTCCACATGTTATCGCCCGGTGTAGAAAGTTACTAACATATTTAAATCAAGATATATTCCGAATTTTAGTATCTTCTATTTTGGAGCAATGATGTGCAGCGCTATCTTTCATTAGAAATCTTATCTAATCTTTTTGGGAAAGGTTAGTTTTGAAAAATATAGTAAGGTAACTCAAAAAAGAACAAGATATAAAAAGATGTACTTATATAAACCAGAAATTTAGCTGAGCTGGATAATAAAAATAAAGGTAGGAGATTTAAATGGAGACGAAACAAGATAACCTTATTTATGTATGGGACGCTTATTGTGGATGGTGCTATGGCTTTTCAGAAAGTATTAAAGGGTTTTACAAAAACCACACTGAAATGCCGTTAACCGTTTTATGTGGAGGTTTATTTTTAGATAATTTACCAATAAAAAATTTCTCATATATAGAAGAGGGGAATAAAAGAATTAATCAACTTACAGGTGCAGAATTTGGTCCTTCATATCAAAAATTGGTGGAAGAAGGGACTTTTAAAATGAATTCGAAAGATGCTGCAATTGGCTTTTCAGCTTTACGCTCATTAGCACCAGACCGTTTGTTAGAATTCACTGCGGCTATGCAAAAAGCGTTTTATTATGAGGGCCAAAGTCTGAGTGATCCTGAAACATATCGTAAGATTGCAATCGAGCATGGTTTGGACCCTGAACAAGTACTAGAACGTTTAAACGCTCAAGAAACAATAATAGATGTCCAAAACGATTTCAATAAAGTGCGACAACTTGGTGTTAATAGCTATCCTTCATTACTTTTACAAAAGGATAATCAAATAATCCCTATAGGTGGCGGGGTAATGACGCCGGATAAAATTGAAGCACGTTTTAAAAATTTATATTAAAAAATTTTAAGTTAAAGTATATAGCATTTAACGTTTTAAAAAAGGCTAGAAGTGGATGGACTTAAACCTTTTTATAACAGTCATAGTTTCAACTTATTTTTAAAAAGAGTCCAATTTTAATGTTTCTATTGACTATAGTAGCAAACATGTTAGCTTACACCAACCGACATTCATCTCTCGCCTATTTGCTGGTGCTATCACACTTTCAGGTAAATTGAAGAGGGAGCTTCTGTCGGAACAAGATAAAAATATGTTAACTAGAAAATAACTTTAACAAAAGGAGAGTAACATTCTATGTTTAAAACAATTGATACAAATCAAAAAGATGTGAAATTGACGGTGTTTAGTTCAGACGAAAAAAGTTTTATGGTCACTGCAACCTTAGTTGAGAAAGCGGGACATGCATTTTTAATAAACTCAAAATTTACTCAATCTGATTCGAAAGAAATTGTTGAGTATCTGAAAAAAAACGACTTATCTTTAGATAAAATCTTTATTATTCATGGGGATCCTGATTACTACTTTGGATTAGAAGTTATTAAGGCTGCTTACCCAGAAGCTATAGCGTATGCTACAGAGCCTACTGTTGAACATATTGTTCATTCTGTCTTAGGTAAATTAAAAGTTTGGAAAGGTGCCCTAGGAGAAAACGCACCAAGCAACGTAGTATTACCTCAAGTGTTTAAAGAAAAAACGATTGATTTTCAGGGGTTAACATTTGAACTAGTAGGCTTAGATCATTACAGAACTAGCTTATTTAATAAAGAGCTAAAAGTATTAATTGGTGGTATTGATGTATTTAACGAAATACATGTATTCTTAGCGGATACTAGCTCAAAAGCGGCTATGGAGGCATGGATTGAGAACTTGAAAGTATTACAAGCATTAAATGCTGACATAATTGTACCTAGCCATGGATCAATTGAAAAATCCTTAGATAATCAAGCGATTATTGCAACTATGGATTACCTAAGAACTGCGGTTCAAGCTTCTGAGGAAAGTAAAACTTCAAAAGATTTTGTAGCGAAACTTGAAGCAGCATATCCAGACTATGCAAATAAAGGTGTATTAGAATTAAGTGCAAAAGTTGTAACAAAAGAAATGCCTTGGGGTTAATGCTATGAATAAATATCAAAAACTATTACATGAAACGTATGTGTTAACTGGCGAGGGGAAAATGGATGCTTTCAAAACGTATTTAAGTGAAAATGTATCTTGGACAGAAGCTGCTGGGTTTCCATATGCGGGCACTTATACAGGTCCTGATGCAGTAGTGAAAAATGTACATGAACGTCTTGGCACGGAATGGGATAACTATAACGCTAAAGATGAAATTTATGCTTTTAATAACAATACTGTTATCGTGTATGGAAAATATAGTGGAACATATAAAGTAACAGGGAAATCATTCATAGCAGATTTCTGTCATCTTTATGAGTTTGATGAGAACGATAAGGTTAAGAAGTTTATTCAAATTGTGGACAGTGCAACTGTTAATGAGGTATTAAGTTAGAGTTATTAGTTTCTAACATGCCTTGTATAAGGGGGAGTGTAATTTCCTAACATTCCCCCTCACATTACATTTTTGGGAAGGTTTCTACTTCTCAAGTGTGTTATGGAAGATAACTTATACGATTAGAAGAGGTAGGCATAAATGAAATTAGAGAAAAATTTAATAGTAATAATTATTTCTGTGTTTATTTTAGGAATTGTGTCGACTTTGATATTTCAAGCTTCAACTGGTAATACCAAAGGTCACTCAATAAAGAGTGAGAATGTTGCATCGGTATCGAAAGAAGCGACAGAAAATGAAAAGAATAAAAAGATGGTAGTTGATTTCTATAATGAAGTTTTTAACAAACATGATATCGATATTATCCCTAAATATGTAAGTGAAGATTATAAGCAACATAATCCTTTTGTTGCTGACGGACGAAAAGCCTTCATGGATTTCTTTAAGGAGGACTTTGTTAAAAATCCTAATTCTTCTGCAGAGATTAAACGAGTAGTAGTAGAAGGAGATACAGTTGCTCTTCATGTACATTCTCGTACTAATTCTCAAGATAAGGGAGTTGCTATAGTCGATATATTTCGTATAAAGAATGGTAAGATTGTTGAACACTGGGATGTAATTCAAGAGATTCCAAATGAGGCAGCTAATGATAATACTATGTTTTAGACAGAAGGTATATTCAATTGTTAGTGATGTATAGAATCTAGAAATTATAAAATGAAGGGGATGTCCTAGGTATACTACTAGGACATATCTTTTTGTTTTAACGAGATTTAATATATTATCATTTGTAGAGTGCTTACTTCATATGTTTTCTGATAACTTACCCCTGAAACTGCACCATGTTAATATTAAATTATCGTATTAATTTGTAAGAAAGCTATTTTATATTGAGCAAGAAAAAGTATTCAAGTATAGATTTTGAAGAGGAAGTTTTTTTGATAAATCAAAAAAAATTGATGAATTAGTTGCATATAGAACTCATCTGCGTATATACTATAAATATCAAAAAAAATTGATGAAGGGAGAGTGACTACAGTGGCACAAGATTTTCAGCTCTATGAGAAAAAGTTTAAAGCGTTGGCGGATCAGAAGCGTCTAGAAATCATGTATGAACTTTGCCAGCGAGGCCAGACTTGTGTATGTGATTTAACAGAGATTTTTGAAATGACGCAATCTAAGTTGTCATATCATTTAAAGATCTTATTAGATGCAGGTTTAATTGTAAAAGAAACAAAAGGTACGTGGAGTTATTATGATTTAAATGATGCGGAAGTAAATAATTTATTATCAGAAGAATTATGCTGTATCTTTAGAAAAACAGGCAAAGGTAGTTGCTGTTAAAATTTTGCACCATTAATCAAAAAAAATTGATTAATGAAATATAAAGAGGAGGAATTAGCTATGAGATATGTTCACGTTGGTATAAATGTTACGGATTTAGAGAAGTCTATTGAATTTTACGAAAAGGTATTTGGTGTGTCACCAGTTAAGGTGAAAGTGGATTATGCAAAATTTTTATTAGAGACGCCAGGACTTAATTTTACACTGAACGTAAGAGATGAAGTGAAGGGAAATCAAGTAAATCATTTCGGTTTCCAAGTGGATACAGCTGAAGAAATTACATTACATAAAGAAAGGTTAGAAAAAGAAGGTTTCTTCGCGCGTGATGAGATGGATACGACTTGTTGCTATGCGGTTCAAGATAAGTTTTGGGTAACAGATCCTGATGGGAACGAGTGGGAATTCTTTTATACGAAAGCACATAGTGATGTTCATAAAATTGAAGAGCCTTCTTGTTGCACGACTTCTAACGTAGTAGAAAAAAATTCTTGTTGTTAATAGGAGATGGAAATAAAATGAAACGTTTATCTTTTCTAGATCGATATTTAACGCTATGGATTTTTCTAGCTATGGCTGTTGGGATTGGTTTAGGGTTTGTGTTTCCTAGTGTAGTAGACGGACTAAATACATTACAAGTTGGAACGACGTCTATCCCGCTCGCTGTTGGTTTAATTGTCATGATGTATCCACCATTAGCGAAAGTTCGCTATGAGGAAATGGGCCGAGTATTTAAAGACGTAAAAGTATTGGTTTTATCTTTAGTACAAAACTGGATTATCGGACCTGTACTTATGTTTGTTTTAGCAATTATTTTTCTTCCTGATAAGCCAGAATACATGGTCGGGCTCATTATGATTGGTTTAGCACGCTGTATTGCAATGGTAATTGTTTGGAACGACCTTGCGGATGGGGATAAAGAGTATGCTGCAGGTTTAGTAGCTTTTAACTCAGTATTTCAAATGTTATTTTTCTCCGTTTATGCATACGTGTTTGTAACAGTCATTCCAGAATGGTTAGGGATTGAAGGGGCTATTGTTGATATTACAATGATAGAAGTAGCGAAATCCGTATTTATCTATTTGGGAATTCCTTTTATAGCAGGTATGTTGACACGCTTTGTACTCGTTAAGTTAAAAGGAAGACAGTGGTATGAAAAGGTGTTTATACCGAAGATTAGTCCACTTACATTGCTGGCACTACTATTTACAATCATCATTATGTTCTCTTTAAAAGGGGAAATGATTGTTAGCGTACCATTAGATGTAGTAAGAATAGCAATTCCATTACTCATTTATTTTATTGTCATGTTTTTTGTTTCTTTCTTTATGGGAAGAAAAATTGGTGCAAACTATCCAGTGACTACAACGTTAGCATTTACAGCAGGTAGTAATAACTTTGAATTAGCGATTGCTGTAGCAGTTGGTGTGTTTGGTATTCATTCAGGTGCAGCATTTGCAGCTGTTATTGGTCCGTTAGTGGAAGTACCTGTAATGATTGCACTTGTAAATGTCGCTTTTTGGTTTAAGCGTAAATATTTTAATGATCAACCAGTATAATTTAAAAACAAAGGCGGAAAACAACATGGAAAACAAAAAGACAGTCTATTTCTTATGCACAGGAAATTCATGCCGAAGCCAAATGGCAGAAGCATGGGGCAAACAATATTTAGGTGATAAGTGGAATGTATATTCTGCAGGAATTGAAGCACACGGAGTAAATCCAAATGCTATTAAAGCAATGAATGAAGTAAATATTGATATAACGAATCAAACATCGGATATGATTGATTCAAATATTTTAAACAACGCTGATTTAGTTGTTACCCTTTGTAGTCATGCAGATTCTGTTTGTCCTTCGACACTTCCGCACGTAAATCGTGTTCATTGGGGATTTGACGATCCAGCAGGAAAAGAGTGGTCTGAATTTCAACGTGTTCGCGATGAAATTGGAGAACGTATAAAGCGATTTTCTGAAACAGGGGAGTAAATAAAGGAAAGAGCCAATCTTCTATTGTATAGGGGATTGGCTCTTTTTTCTATAGATAGTCACCACTACATTGGTTTACAACAACTATCTCAACAAATGTAGAATATTATGTAAGGATGATATAGTTAGAATAGTCATCCCCTTTTATTAAATTTATACATATAAAACACTATTGATAGTTAATAATGAATAAAATTTGGTTTTTATAATAATCGAGATAGTGGTTATAAAAAGTAGTTTGTAATAAAAAAATTTTCACATGAAAGGAAAAAAGGATGAAACATATAATTAAAGATGTATTAATGAACTATTTTAAAGAAATCCGTACATTAATAGTTGAAGAAGAACTACATACGAACAGTTGGCATACCGATCTACACTATAAAATCATCGTAAATGGAGATCGGTACTCAGCACGGTTTATAAATAGCGATCGAACAATCAATCCGGCCTTTGGGACGTTATCAAATGAACAATTGAAAGAGCAAGTGCGGTTTACGTATTATTTACGAGAGCATGGAATTCCATTTATGCAGATTAAGGAGAATAGGGCGGGAGAGTCCTTTACATTACTCACTTGGAATGAGGAACAGTACCGGTTTGTATTGTCTACTTGGATGGAAGGGGAACATGTCACTTATTGTACAGAAACGATGGCAGAAGTCTTTGGAAAGGAAGCAAGAAAGATACATGATATTTCTAGTACGTTTCAAAGCCCGATTTTTCAAAAGAAATCTCATTTAGATGGATATGGTGAGTTTATAAGATTATTAGAAAATAAGGGTGGTACACGCAAGGAATTGCAGAGATATATGGATTTAGCTAAGTATCATATAGAATGCGCACATACGAGTGATTTGGAGTTTATTGTACAAACTGATTTAAATCCTTTAAATGTCATATGTGATTCAAATCAATGTGTAAAAGGGATTGTAGATTTTGAATCGATTGGATATGTAGATCGTATTGAAGGTTTAGCCTTTTTAATAAAATGGTATTCCCGGACAGAAGGAATAGAGTCGCATGAAGTATGTTCGAAAGTTGCTAGAGCATTTTTAGAAGGGTATAAGGGCCATAATATTTTAACATCAAATGATTATAAAAGGCTTTCTTCATTATTATGGTTATCCGGTAGTTTAAATTGGAACTTTGTGAAGAAAACGCTACTTGTAATAAGTGATGAGAGGGAATTGGAAAAACATTTGGAAGTTTATAGAGTGAGAGGAGAAAGACAATCTTCATTGTTAATTTGTAGATAACATTTATTCTCTTAATTTTGGATGCGAAAAAGAAAGCATATGAGGTGTTCAAAAAATGAAAATACAAATTGTATTGTTTGACGGTTTCGGAGAACTTGTCTCCTTTGCACCTTTTGAAGTACTAAAAAGAGCGATAGAAGAAGGGGCTCCATTTACGGTTGAACTCGTATCAAGTGAACGAAAACAAGAAGTTACTACTTCGTTCGGAGTTACGATTAAACTACATGATTTTTTACGAATGGATAATCGTCCAGATTTATTAATTGTGCCTGGTGGTGGCTGGAATCATAAAGCTGAACATGGGGCGCGAAAGGAAGCTGAGCTTGGTACTTTGACTAAAATAATTAGAGAGATGCACAATGAAGGAACGATCGTTGCTGGAGTTTGTACTGGAGGTATGTTACTAGCTGCATCCGGTATATTGAATGATAAAAAGGCGACAATGCATCATTTGGCGCAGAATGAAATGAGTGAATATGGAGCAGAACTGCTTCCTTACAGAATTGTGGATCAAGGGAATGTTATTAACGCAAGAGGAGTTACTTCAGGAGTTGATTTAGGACTTTGGATCACGGAAAGATTCGCAAGTCCTAAAATTGCAGCTGCTGTTGAATATAGAATGGAATATGAGCGGCGAGGTGTTGTTTGGAAGTAATTTGACCGTAATCATAGTTTTTTTGCTGTATAGCGTATTAGATATTGTAAAAGAGAAAGAGCCAACTTATACGAGCAGGCTCTTTTTTTTTTATGTATTCATTCTCTATGTTTAATAATTGGGCTGAATATAACCTAATTTTATTCCTTTCGTGACAGCTTCTAAAATGAGGGAAGTGCAACATAATGGACATAAACGTTGCTTATACATGTAAAGTAAGATGTCATAAAATGAATAAAGACTGCTAATTTTCGTGCACTTTGATTATGTAGAAATAGGGGGGATGACATGAAAGACAATACGCCTAAGAAAATTTTATTTATTCAATCAGGAATTCCTTTTTATTACCCAATGATCGAAGCAGCAATTTTGAATAGTTTACAAAAGGTAAACAGTAATACAATTATGGTGAACCCAGAAAGAGCGATAGAAACCGCATTAAAAATGAAACCGGATTTTATTTTGGTACTCGGTGGTTTAAACGAGGGAATTATTAGTGTCATGCCAGTACTAAAGAGTGCGGGTTTTACTACTGGACTTTGGCTGACAGATGATCCGTATTATACGGAGGTAACACAACATCTTGTGCCGTATTATGATTACATATTTACGCAAGATTTAAATTGTATCAAGTTTTATAGAGGGTTAGGATGTAAGAATGTGTTTCATCTTCCGTTAGCAGCAAATCAAGATGTGTTTAAACCTTCTCAGAAAGAAGATACATATAAGTATGATCTTAGTTTTATAGGCACAGCATTTGAAAATAGACTTACCTTTGTTGATTCTATTTCAGAGTATTTAGCAGAAAAAAACATAAAAATTGTGGGATTCGGTTGGGAGAAGTTAAAGAATTACGAAATGTTAAAGGATAAAATACAACTTTTGCCACTTGCAAAGTATGAAGATGCGTTACAATTTTACGTATCGACTAAAATCAATATAAATTTACACCGTTCACCAAATGATCAGGAATTGAATTGTAATGCTGCAAATATCCAAGCCTATTCAGTAAATAATAGGACGTTTGAAATTAATGCCGTAGGTTCTTTTCAATTAACTGATATACGACCAGATGTAGCGAAGCATTACATACCTGGTGTTGAAATAGAAACGTTTAATAGTGCACGGGAGTTTATACAAAAAGCGGAGTATTATTTGGAACATGTACAAGAAAGAAAACAAATAGCAAAAAATGGACTGGATAGAACTTTGAAACATCACACATATGATAAACGTATATTACAATTATTAAACTATATTAATTTCATAGGCGTGAAGATGTAATCTAACCATTAACTTAAATGATAAGCGTTTGGTGCTTTCTAACTCTCGTATTCTATAAAAATTATTTACGAAAAATAGATTTGGATAATTTTGTTGAATTTATTTATTATGAAAATACAATTTTATATTCAAACTAATTTATATCTAACAATTAGAGGAGATTAAAAATGAATCACTTTTTTGTAGAATTTGGTGAATATGAAGCAAGTGTTTGTGAATGGGGAGATAAAAGTAATCCTCAAATCATTTGTTTTCATGGTCTAGGAAGTACAAAATTAAGTTTTATAGAAATAGCGGAACTTTTAAAAGATAAATTTCATATTGTATCGTTTGATCTACCTGGACATGGGAAAACACCAAGTTTCGGGAAGGATGAAGATTACGGTGCATCTCATTTAACAAAATGGGTAGTAGCATTACTTGAGCAGCTAGGAAAAGAAACATTTCATATAGTAGCACATTCATGGGGAGCAAGCGTTGCGCTTCACTATGCAGCAGAATGTCCAGAAAAAGTGAATAAAATGGTATTGTTAGATGGTGGTTATCATCATGGCAAAATGAATGCAGATTATTTTGCGAAGCAGAGGTGCGAAAGAAGGAGAGTGTCCACCGCGATCATTAGAAGAAGAAATCACCCATTACGAAAAAGATTTTGATGAATACATTGTTGACAGTAAAGAAGCATTCATCCAATCAGAAAAAATGGTTTACAGCAGGTGGTCACCATTAATAGAACGTGCGGTTTATGACTTAATGCGAGAAGAAGATAATAAAGTGAAATGGCATGCTACTGGCGATATCGCTAGAAGTGTAATTAAGTTTCAATCTTGGAGTTATAGGGTTTAGGCAAGAGAAAAGCGCACTAGCGATGATAATTATGGGAATATGTGCCTTTGCTCTAGTCGTTCTATATACTTATGCGATTATAAGTTTTCTTGAGCATTAAGCACCCTAAAAAAGAAACGAACATATATGTTCGTTTCTTTTTTAGGGATGATTATTATAAAATAGCCTCTTCTAATGATTGGGTGCTGAATCCAAGAATTAATTTTTGAATGTTATTTTCATGATCTTTTACAATGATATATGGAACGCCCTGTACGTTAAAGGATTCAAACTCTTCTTTTTCTTCTGGGGTATTAGGGGTACCACCTCATATTAGAAAAAATGATATTTAGATGCAAAGTTATCGTGCAAGCAAGAGCATTAAAGTTCTATCGCCAATTCTTTTTTTGCTATAATAGATGCGTGGCAGGAAATAGATAGAAAAATACTGCTAGTAATTTATACTTAAAGTAGGGAGATTGAAAAGAGTTATGGGGACAGAAAAAGAAATTAGTTCCGCTAAATTAATATGGAAGATGACGCGCCCGCATACATTAACGGCGACATTTTCTCCTGTAATTTTAGGGACAGTGGCATCACTTTATGTTGCCGAAATTGATTGGCTTTTATTTATTGCGATGATGGTTGCGTGTTTAGCATTGCAAATCGCAACGAACTTATTTAATGAGTACTATGATTTCAAACGTGGATTAGATACCGCTGATTCTGTTGGCATCGGTGGTGGAATTGTCCGTCACGGATTGAAACCAAAAAATGTGTTAACAGTTGCGCTTTTATTGTATGTAGTAGCAGCAATTATTGGAGTTTATATTTGTATGAATAGCAGTTGGTGGTTAGTCGTCATTGGTTTAATTGGGATGGCGGTTGGCTATTTATATACAGGTGGTCCATTACCAATTGCGTACACTCCATTTGGAGAATTAGTTTCTGGATTGTTAATGGGGACATGTTTTGTACTCATCGCTTTCTTTATTCAAACGAATACGATAACAATTGAAAGTGTATTGATTTCCATTCCAATTGGAATTTTAGTCGGTGCAATCAACATGTCGAATAACATCCGAGATATCGAAGAGGATATTAAAGGTGGAAGAAAGACATTAGTAATCCTCCTCGGTAGAGAAAAAGCAATAGTAACACTGGCTGTAGCCTTTTTCATTGCTTATTTATGGATCGCGGTGATTGTATTGATGGGTTATATAAGCCCTTGGGCATTAGTTATGTTCCTAGGTTTGAGAAAACCAATCTCTGCCATTCAAAGTTTCCAAAAAGGAGCAAAGGATCCTGGGTATATGCGCATCGCAATGAAATCAACAGCGATGACAAATACGATTTTTGGCTTTTTATTATCGGCAGGATTATTAATCAGTTACTTGTTTTAAATAAAAAATATTATTACGTGACTAAACCCCAATTTCTCAATTTTAATATAGAGAAATTGGGGTTTTATTTTTATAGCGTGTATTTTCCCTTTTAATCAAAAGCAAACTTTAAAAACAAATAAAAATATCGAGCATGTGAGCATCAAGAAAAGAAGTGCATGGAATATACATCTTTAGCTTGATGGGTATGTGGCGGTACCCCTATGCCAATCAAGCTAATATTTTGAAATGCCCAAAAACGAAAATTTTATCTTTTCATAGGTGTCCATGAGAGTTGAACTCATTTTTTCATTTTGGGGTAATTTTGAATGCTTAAATTGATGGCAATATGGTGAGACCCTTTAATCGTAATTAGCATTATGATAATCGTTATTTAAGCTGGGCACTCTTCCATGGGGACGATATTCTATGTGAAAGGTATTATGTTATTACTTGTACTGAGGCTCTTCATGTTCAATTTGTTGAAGACGAGGATTTAAAGATTCAATAATTTCTTGAGTTTGTTGTGCTGCACCTTTATATAATTGTTTTGCTTGCTTGTTATCAGTATCAAGAACAAATCCTTCTAGGCATGCTTGAGCACTCTTTAATCCAGCGATAGTTTGTTTAAGTTTAGTGCTTACTGTCATGTAGTATTCCTCCTTGTAAATGTACTTCAAAATATAGAATGCCTATTTTGTTATCATCGTACGACTTCCAATTTTAGGGTTATGCGAATGAGAAATTTTATAGTTAATCATTCAAAGAAGGATTTTGTTAGCTAATAGATGCATGGAATAGTTTTGTCCCAATAACAAAAACTAACAGAAATAAAACGATAATATATAAAGGAGATTAAATATGCTGAAAAAGATAGGAAGAATTTTCCGAGTATTCCTCTTTTTATTTATCGGTGGATGTTTAGTTCTGTTTGTTTGGGGTGAAATTGACAGAACGATAGCCGAAAAAAATGGGGTATTTAGCCAGAATTCTAGTCAATACCCTATGCGTCAAAGTGATATTACTTTGTATACAGATGGGAAACAGTTAAACAATCAACTATTCTCAGATATAGAGAAAGCAAAGCATTACGTGCATGTTAACTTTTTTTCTATTGCTGATGATAAAGTAAGCCATCAGTTTCTAGAGTTATTACGGAAAAAAGTCAAGAAGGTGTAGAAGTATACTATGCTTTGGACAGGTTAGGTGGAATTTTACTAAAGAAAAAGGAAAGAGAATTATTAGTTAAAAAAGGAGTTCATTTTACATATTACAATAAACCTGCTTTCCCTTATCTTTTTTCTTCTTTGGATCATCGGAATCATCGTCGTATTTCAGTTATTGATGGAAATGGGGCGGTACCCCTGGTTTTAAGTTAAAAAAATCCCCGGAAATAAACCTTTTATAAATATGATTATTTTATTTCGAGGGGCTCCTTATAAATCTTAGCTATATATTTTACGAAATCAATGACGGGATAGTGTATGAGGGAACGGTGCTGCGTAAAACGGATCCCTTCTTTTTCCATTTTCGAAATGAGTTGTTCAATTTCCAACTCTTTTTGTTGTATCCTATTATAATTTTGATATACAATGTTTTTCCATTGATAGGAAGAACCGTGAAAAAAATTCTCCCCTTTTACCCTGTGACTAAATATAATTTCTATTTTTTCTCTACGTTGTTTTTCCTTCATATGCGCTTCCGTTGACTGCATGTTTATCGCCTCTTCCCTTTTTTTGTATACTGTTTCACAAAATTTGGTCTAACTCATCATAGCCAATGTGCATTAAGCTTGTTGGGAATTGTCGTTTAAGGCTATCTCATCAACTATATTTTTTTCAAGCGCTTAATCTAATATATTGGATTATAATCTTACGTCTAAATAAATTGATAGTGTATATAAAACACTATCAATCTTTATTATAAAACGATTCTTTATAGGTATGCACCTTTTTACACTCACCAAAA
Organism: Bacillus sp. AY18-3; assembly: GCF_008042305.1. Taxonomy (NCBI): domain Bacteria; kingdom Bacillati; phylum Bacillota; class Bacilli; order Caryophanales; family Bacillaceae; genus Bacillus; species Bacillus sp. AY18-3. The sequence goes on from NZ_QKQR01000032.1 coordinate 18,462, forward strand.
TTTACAACATGACGAGTATCTTTATCCATGAATGTTATTCTGTATTTACTGAGGTTAGTTTTTATTTTGACTAACTAACATATTGTTTGCCTCAATATCTATTTTATAAAAAAGAAAATAGATGTAACGGTCCCTCTTTTGATAAAAAAATCCTATGAAAATATAGCGCTCTTAAAGAGTTTTGTTACAAGTTTGTTATGTTTGATTTAAAAAAAGGAAAGTAATATTTATTTGTAGAAAATTTTTAGAGATAAAAATAAGCTGAATATTCATGGTAAGAAAAGGGGGCACTTATATGCTAACAAATGATTTAGATTTCCGATTAGAACCACGTTTAAAAGAACTGTATGAACAACATAAAATAAGAGCGCAGAAGATAGACTGGGGTTATCATGAGTTTTTACCATGGGATAAGGGAATGGACTTTAAAAGAGTTCCTTGGGATGAAAGTCAAGTTACTCTCCCTTCTGGTGTAATTACGGCCATTGAAACAGCTTTATTAACAGAAGTGAATTTACCATGGTTTACAACGTATTTATCTGCGACTTTTAAAGGTTCCCTTTCTGTTATTACAGACTTTATTCATACTTGGACCTCAGAAGAGGATCAACATTCGAATTTATTAGAGACATATTTACTACTCACTCGAAGTGTAAACCCTAAACGTATACATGAATTAAGAAAATCAGTCGTTGAGTGTGGATTTGAGCCTGATTTTCATACACCAATCGAAGCCATGACGTATACGACGCTACAAGAACTTGCAACAATGGTGTTTTACAATAATGTAGCTAAGGTGGCAAGTAAGCATGATCCAGATCTTGCTACATTATTACGCCGTCTTGCAAAAGATGAAACACTTCATTATGCGTTTTATCGAGACGTTATTCGAACACATTTAGAATTGGAACCAAATTATTGCTACCATATTGCCAATGTGATTAGGAATTTTAAAATGCCAGGTGCCGTCATGCCTGATTTTGAAAATAGAATGGCTGTGATTGCAAAAGAAGCAAACTATGGGCCACTACAATATTTTGATCAAGTACTTGATGTAGTGGTTGAGTATTGGGGGTTAAAAGACTTACGACCAATTGCCCCTCTAGCAGAAAAAGCAAGAATTGAGATTTTGGAGTATCATATAAGATTGAAAAAAATACGGGATCGATTTGGCCGTTTTCAAGGAAAAACTGATCTACGTTAATGAGTAGAGATTTCAGAATATACGCGTGGGAATTCCCTTTTCTTTTATTTGAAATCTAGAACGCTCTCTATTATTTTGCGGCTGTTTTCCTAAATTTAACTTCCGAATAAAAAGTGATTGACACCAAAAATAAACTCATGATATTATTAAATATTTGATAAAAAATAACGTATGTGTTAAGCTTGAGAAGGTTACCACATATGGAGGTGGGTTATATGTTTCAAATTGGCGATAACATTGTTTATCCAATGCACGGAGCAGGTATAATTGAAGCCATAGAAGAAAAAGAGTTCTCAGGGAAAAAGCAACTTTATTATGTCATAAAAATGTCCCTTAGTAATATGCAAATCATGATTCCTAAGGGCAAAATATTGAGTTCGAATATACGCCCAGTTATTGATATACTTACATTAACGCGCATTATACACATTTTTCAGCATGGAGAATCAGGCGAATTAATGCCTTGGAAACAAAGGTATAAAGTAAACACAGATAAAATAAAAACGGGTGAAATACAAGAAGGTGCTGAAGTTATACGTGATTTAATCCGTATAAAGAAGGAAAAAGCACTGAATACAAGCGAAAAAAAATTGTTGGATGATGCATATAAATTTTTGGTCAGTGAGCTAGAATTAATTAAAGGAATCACTGAAAAACAAATAAAAAGTTTCTGTTGAGATTTATTATAAATACTGTATGACATCCCTCGGAAATATCCTGAATTTTCTGGGTATATGTTGATTATTAAAAGGAAAGTATTTCAAAGATATTCAATTTCTTCAACTCACTTTTAGAGTAGATACCTCTTTTGTTACTACTTCAATCTAATCCATTTTTATTTTTAAATTTCTTTTACGAACGTTTGAAGTTTCATCAAATAACTCGATTAAATAGTCACTTGATTTTTACAATCCTGATTCACACTGGCACGGACAAGGAGCCGTAAGGATGAAAGAGAGGTAGGGCTTTCATTGTTTTAGGTAATATACTATCTAAGTCATTATTTCTAGAAGAAAAAACAATCAATCTCACCACTATCTGTAAGAGTGCCTTATATCTACTGAGACGGTGAATAGCAATTGTTTATCTTCTTTACGTAAAATTGATAAACGAACTGGTAACACCATATGGTCAACTACAAAAAATTGGTTTCCAGACCAGGAAACCAATTTAAATTTTATTTACATACCAATAGTAAATTAAGCAGTAAGAAGGAGTACACACATGAAAAAAATGTTAACAAAAGAATTAAGTAATGAATTAAAGAAGCGAGAAGGGATCATCTCTATTACAGTTGAGTCTTATGAAAAAATCGAAGTTGGTGGAATTCGTGTAGATGGACCAGCTATTATTCTAATTAATCAAGAATAGGTAAAAATAGTTGCATACAAGGAGAAAAGGATCGGCCTTTAAGAGAAGGGGGATCCTTTTTGCTTGTTGCAGTTAATATGGGATATACATAACTTTTATCTGATTTGTTGGGATTAAAAGGAAGGAGAGGGTCGGGATTATCATGGTGGAGAGCTTAATATTGGTAGGATTTCTTTTTACGTTATATAAATTAGTTGATAAAAAACAAACTAATTATTTAAAACGATAGATTGTTTCCTTTTTAAGGGCTAGATTTATTTGAGAGTGAAATGGATTATTTAAAGGAGGAATTTAGATGGATGCAAGGAAAGAACGCATAAAATACGAGAAGATGTCAAAGAATTATGATCGTATTTATTTAGTTTCGTTTATCCTATTAATTGTACTTGTTTGTAGTAGTGTGATTATCATAGGAGCTACAGGGGGAAAATATGGAGTATTTTTATTGTTAGCAATTTTACTTAACGCACGTATTACGAAAGAATCTCAAAAAAAGTATGAGTACTATTCTAATAAAGGGCGTATTTAAAATGATACATATCCTAAAAGGAACAACCTAGATGTACATTCAAAATATCCCTATATCATCACCTATTAACTAGTAAAAGTAACTTTATATAAATAATTTTTTAGCAATGTAGAAATAGAAACCGTATCTTATTAAAATGTTATTTCCGTTCATATAATGAATTATCCTTCTAGCATATTTATAAGATTTACATCATATATTAGGAGAAAGAATGCGAGTTAGAAAGGAGTCTTATAGAATGAGTTATTTGGAGGGAAATGACTTTAGTAAACAAAATATGGTAAGTGTGCCTAATCCCTATGTATATCAGACATTACAATCAGTAATTGGTAAACATGTGGTTATTGAAACTGTAAGAGGAAATATAAGAGGTAAATTAAAGGATGTGAAACCCGATCATTTGCTCATTGAAGATACAGTGCCATATATTGTACGCATTCAACAAATTGTATGGATTATGCCAAAACAATAATCAAATTAGCGTCATAGAGCATCAAATAAAAACACAGGGTTTTATCTCTGTGTTTCTTCAAATTTTCGTTTTTGGATATATGCTTGAGCATGGATAATTTCTTTCTGAAGTTCTTTTAATTCTTTCGTAGATCCAGATTCAATCCTCATGTACGTAGTAACTAGACTAATCATCATATCCATCTTCTCTACTATATTTTGAATGACCTGTTCAGATTGCTCTTTTTTAGGGTGTTGTATTGCTATTAAAGCATTTTCTATATAATTGTTCTTTCGTTGCTGGATATCATAAATAAACTGTTTTGTGTTTGAGTTCATTTGTTATTCCTCCGTTTTGGATATACTTCTATTCTATCATATTTGAATGGAAAATATTAGATTACCTTAAATTCACACCTGTTTCGTACATCTCCTCAAATATACAACCTAATCTCTTAACGTACAGGGGTCCTGCCCCATCGCTATCAAGCTAAGAAAATACAACTCCCCCCACAATGACCTTTTTAGAAATCTATGCAACAGAGCCTTTATAGTAAGAGTAACTTGTTGGGAATGATCAAAAAATCTATATTGTAATATAAAAAATCACTATGATATGAAAGGATACCTTACAACAATCCCAATAAATTCTTCTCAATAATTGAAAATAAAATCAATCCAGATTATTATATTGTTATTGTAAATTTATTTTATTGAAGGAGGATACATAGATGAAAAGCTCAAAAGGCTCTATTGAATCAGAGATAAGCAAAGCAATTACTCATTGGGAAAAGGACTACTTAGGACGCGGTTCTATATCCGTTAAGACAGATATATTACGGGATATGATTATCGTAAATTTACAAGGTATTTTAACCCCGGCTGAATATACTGTTTGCGAAACAAAAGATGGCATGCTAACGATAAAGAAAAACCGTTCGGAGCTAGTTGAATCTGGAATTGATGATTTGAAAGAGATTATACTAGAATTAACTGGAGAGAAAGTGAAAAGCTTTCATACGGATATAAGCTCCCGTACAGGCGAACGAGTAATGATTTTTAAATTGCTTCATAATCTTGAGGAAAAATTTTAAAAATAAAACTTAAGGTTAGTGGAAGGATTAAGAAACCTACAAGTTTTGCACTTTATTTAACTTTATTAACATGCTAATAATTAAAAAACTTGAAGTTATTTAGGTATAATAAATCGTAATTCAAATAACTCTTAAAAAACTGATAAAGAAATTGACAAACTGCTTAATATGGTTTATCTTATAATTGTTTTAAAAAATTGATAGATGCTCATTTTAACAGTTTGCTATAATTAAGGCTTTAGCATTTTTTTAATATGTAATATTGACTAAATGAAAAAGTTTCTTAATGAAAAGATAGCGTATAACATAAATTGATATATTTGATTGCATAATCTAGGAGATCAGAAATATACTTTTCTTTTTAACAGGATTAATACATACATTATTATCCTCTATACAATGGGAGCTCTTCAAAAAACTTTATTGAAGTTAGTTGAAGTGAAACCGACAATCTCCATAATTCAATGATGATATAAAATCATTGAATTATGGAAGTTGTCGGTTTTTTTTATGGGAAAAAACGATGTACTGAAAAGAGTGAATGAAAATTGAAATTAAAAAACTATCTTACTTAAAAGGAATTTTTATAGGTTATTTTCGTTTGGAAGGGAGTATTGTACATGTTAATTTCGCTGAGTTCATCAACACTGTTAACATTATTTTTTATGGCGCTTAGCGCTTCTTGGCTAAGTGGATTATTGTTTTTACATGCAAGGATGCCTTTACGTTTTGTTCATATCCATATTGGTATCGCTGCTTTGCCTTCATTGTTTTCTTTACTCGCACTTGTTAATCACAATGGAGATAGAGTTGTGGGGCCTTGGCATTTAGATACTTTAGCTTGGTTCATGGCTTTCTTTGTTCTTACAATTGGTTTAGTCATTCAGCGTTTTTCTATACGTTACTTACTGGGAGATCGCTCATATCGAAAATACTTTGCACTTTTTACATTTACTACAGGTATATCTTCGGTTGCATGGTTAAGTGATGATCTTCGTTTCATGATTATGTGTTGGGGAGCAACTCTTATAGGATTGGTTCTACTCATAGGGCTAAATAAAGGGTGGAAAGTGGTTAGTGAAGCAACAAAAATTTCTAGTTATTTATTTACAATAAGCTGGATTGCTTTGCTAGCAGCTATCATTTGGCTTTTTCAAGTTACTGGACAGTGGCAGTTAACATTAGTTTTAACGAATGAAAATGTAGCTCAATTTGGAACGTTGGAGAAAACAGGAATTAACTTATTGATTATAGTAGCTGTGATGATTCCAGCAGCACAATGGCCTTTTCAAAGATGGTTAATTGAGTCAGCTGTTGCTCCAACTCCTGTTTCTGCTGTTATGCATGCGGGGTTAGTAAATGCTGGCGGTATCATGTTAACTAGATTTTTACCTCTTTTTCATGATGATATGGCACAAATCATTTTACTAATTTTCTCTAGTATTTCTGTCTTAATCGGAACAGGAATTAGCCTAGTTCAGGTTGATTATAAACGTCAGCTAGTGGGGTCAACTATTGCACAAATGGGGTTTATGCTTATTCAATGCGCATTAGGAGCTTATTTGGCGGCTGTTATTCATTTAATTTTACATGGTTTGTTTAAAGCTACATTGTTTTTACAAGCTGGTTCTTCCGTACAACGTTTTGGGGCAGTGAAGCAGTCTAATGAAAAGATATCTGATTTATGGATTATGGTCGGACGTGTTTTCGGATTATTTATAGCGATTGCTTTTTGGTTTACGACTTCTGGAGAAGGGTATGAATTAGTTAGTGCGTTCATCTTAGGGTGGTCATTATACTTTTCATGGAAACAACTTGTTGTTTTTGGAGAGGGAAGAATTGTTGGCGTATTTATTTTAGTTGGATTTTCTCTCATTTACTTTACCGTTCATAATTCTCTTTATAAATGGTTGCATACTGACATGTATCCAAATGTTCAACCTTCAGTTTCAGCCGTTATTTTTGTTATATGTCTCTTATTATTTGGTAGTGTTATTAGTACTCTCGTTACTCATAATCAATCCTCTACTATATTTGCTGTAATGTATCTTTGGTTCGTTCGAGTAGGGGAGGCGAGACAAAAGTCAGTAGAAAGTCATCCGAGCTATCTTAAACATTATGTATCAAAGGGAGGTAATCAGTGATGAGCATACCGTCAATCGTAACGAAAGAAACTTTAAAAAAGAAAGATACAAACATTGAAGTACAAGAAAATAATATGAATGAGTTAGTTGAATCTGCTAGCCGAGTGATTGCACCACTTTGGCCGATCGCTACATTTGCAGCTCATCACCCTTGGATGGGACTTGAAAAACAATCATTTGAACAAGTTGCAGATTGGTTAAAAGAAATTCGTAATGTGGATATATATCCTAGTGCTGCTATGATTCATTCGGCAAAGGCAAAAGGAGAGATTGAAGAATCATTTTTACAAAATGGCTTGTCTCATTGGCTTGATTCACAATCTTTTCATATCCCGCGAAAGAAAGCGGAGCAGTTTTGCCAAGCAACTTTAAAATTAGAGAAATTACCTTCTAGCCTATTATCATCGCCACAATTAAATAAACTGGCAGAAGAAATGAGTTATATAAATACAGGAAGTATGAAAGACTCTCCTATGCAACCTGTAAGTTCACTTATAGAGAATCAAAAGGGTGAAAACCTATCTGATATTCTTAATTATCATATCATTAAATGGTGTAAATTATATTTGGATGACTCCGGATCAAGTTGGACGATGCCAAATCGAGAGAAAGGTTTGTATCGTGCATGGCATCACCTTATTAAATTTGATCCAGCGCTCAGTAAAAATGAGCGTAGCATTTTAAAAGATTGGCCAGAGGATGCCGAGGTAGCTTTAACAAGAGCTTTATCTGAATTAGGAATTTCTGAATCTAACAAGCAAGCTTACCTTGAAGGGCACTTGCTTGCTTTGCCTGGGTGGGCAGGAATGATACTATGGCGTTCCCAACAATCAATTCAGGAACAGGAACTTATGATTGAATATTTAGCAGTTCGAATTTCTATGGAGCTGGCCATTGTCAAACCTTATTTACCTACAAAAAATCAAAAGGCTGAGAAGAAAGTTGCGATTGTCCCACTTATAGCTTCTTGGATCTATTGGGGGAATATTTCAACCCTGGAATGGTCACAAATGTCTGCAGCTGAACAAAGCGAATTATTAGCATTTGCATATCGTTTTGATGAAAATATTCGCAGGAAACTTTGGCTAGAAGCTTGGGAACAGACGCATGCAGAGCAATTAAGGGAAAAGATTGTTTCTAAGCAACGTGCAACTAATGATAAAAAACGTGTATTAGCTCAATTAGCATTTTGTATTGATGTACGTTCAGAACCGTTTCGTCGCCACCTAGAAAAATTAGGTCCGTTCGAAACGGTTGGAATAGCTGGTTTCTTTGGGTTACCAATTGCGACTAGTGAACTAGGTAGTAATGACAGTCATCCTTCTTTGCCAGTTATATTAAAACCGAAACATCAAATAAAAGAGCTCACGGATGAAAATGAATATAAATCTTATCAACAACGTAAGAAGATAGACAGCTCAGTAAGTTATACGTTTAAAATGATGAAACAAAATGTACTTACAAGTATGTTACTACCTGAGATAAGTGGTCCTTTACTTGGTCTACAAATGATGACAAGAAGTTTTGTGCCAAGAAGAGTAGGTAGTTTCATTCGTAACCTTCGCAAAACAATGTTACGAAAACCTGATACGACATTCTCACTTAATCATGTTCATGATACAAAATGTGAGATGCCTATCGGTTTTACTAAAGAAGAAAAAGTGAACTATGTGCGTCAAGCTTTAAAAATGGTGGGATTAACAGAAAAATTCGCGCCTCTAGTTGTAATGTGCGGACATAGTAGTCAAAGTACGAACAACCCTTATGCTGCAGCGCTTGAGTGTGGTGCTTGTGGCGGAGCAGCAGGGGGATTCAATGCAAGAGTTTTTGCTACTTTATGTAATCTTCCAGAAGTCAGAGAGGCTTTGTCTGCTGAAGGCATTAAAATTCCGGAGGACACCATTTTTGCAGCAGCTGAACATAAAACAACAGTGGATGAATTGGAATGGATTTACGTCCCAGAACTTTCGGAAACTGCGCAAGAAGCACTTGATCGTATTGAGTCGGTTATGCCAAATGTGAGCCAACATGCAAATAGAGAGCGTTTAACACAATTACCTAATTTTAAAACGAAAATAAAAAATCCGAGTAAAGAGGCACATCGATTTGCAGAAGATTGGAGTGAAATACGTCCGGAATGGGGATTAGCCCGTAATGCATCTTTTATTATCGGACAACGAGAATTAACTCAGGATTGTGACTTAGAAGGTAGGGCTTTCCTTCATAATTATGATTGGAAACAGGATGAAAGTGGCGATATATTAGCTAGCATCATTGCAGGGCCAGGAACAGTAGCTCAGTGGATAAATTTACAATATTACGCTTCAACTGTAGCTCCTCATTATTATGGTAGTGGAAACAAAACAACCCAAACCGTAACGGCAGGTCTCGGTGTTATGCAAGGAAATGCAAGTGACCTGTTGCCAGGCTTACCTTGGCAATCGGTTATGCAGTCAGATAGTGAGACGTATCATTCACCACTTCGTTTACTAATTGTAATTCAAGCACCTATTGAATATATAGAGCGTTTGCTAAATGCCGATCTCACATTTCGAGAAAAAGTTCAAAATGGATGGGTTAGACTGGCGAGTGTTGATCCAGAAGGACAATGGAAAAACTGGTAACAATTATGTAATGAATAATCAACTATCGTTACTAGTTTAAAAGTTCCATAAATACAATAATGAAGAAGGAGTGCTCCATATGAATTCAAAGAATAAAAAAGTATTATTATTAACAGACATTGAACACGGAATAGAGCCTATTATCCAACAAGTAACTAACATTCAACGAGAAAGCATGTTGACTATACACAGCTATGATTCTGTAATTGTACATCCTTATGGAGATATAATGAGATCTATTATTATTGCTATTTATCAAGAAAAAGTTGAAGAAATTATTGTTGTCGGAATAGAGGATAAAGAAACTGATATAGTTAATCTACAAATTCAACGTGATTCCATAAAAAATAACAGAGAAATAGACTATCTCTTTAAAAATTGCATGCCTGAATTTTCAAGTGGTAGCCTGAATGCATGGCTAAGTGGACAAGAAAATGTTAGTGAAAATATTGAGAAGAGTATAGATATGATTCGTCATCATCCGTTAGTACCTTCTGATATTAAAGTTCATGGTTTCATGATTGATAGAACAGGTGAAAAAGAAACGGTTGTTAAAATTGCTACTAATAAAATAGTTGAAAAAGTTAATTAATCTATTAAAGACAAATAAATTCTTATGTATAAATTACTGTTATATAATAAAATTTAATATGTTTTAAGAATTAGAAGGGATAGTTATGCAAAAAAAAATTATTGTTATGTTTCAAAAAGATTTTCGTTTATATGATAACCCAGCTCTATTTGAGGCTGTTCAGTCTGGTGAGGTTCTTCCGGTATATGTACAAGATGAAACTTTTTCAATAGGAAGTGCATCAAAGTGGTGGTTACACCATGCTATAATAGATGTCCAAAAGCAACTTGAGGCATTGGGATCTACTTTAATAATTCGCAAAGGAAATACACTGGAAGAAATACTTTCTCTCATAGAACAATTAGGTATAACGGCTGTATATTGGAATATTTGTTATGATCCGGACAGATTACAATCTAATCAAAAAATGAAAATAATGTTAGAAGGTAAAGGTATTATCTGTAAGGAATTTAATTCGCATTTATTATTAGAACCGTGGATTATTAAAAAGAAAGATAACACTGAATATAAGGTGTTTACGCCTTTTTACAATGCATTTCAAAAGCAGGAAATACCTAAGCCTATTAGTAAAGTGCAGCGTATAAAGGGAGGAAACTCTTTACCAGCAAGCTTATCTGTTTCAGAATTACATTTGCTGCCGACTATACGGTGGACATCTCATATTGAATCAATATGGGAGCCTACAGAAGAAGGGGCATACAAAGCATGTAAGAAATTTTTCTCTAGCAAATTAGCCTCTTATAGTGAAGGAAGAGACTTTCCAAATCAAAATGCTCATTCGATGTTGGCACCATATCTTTCATTTGGCCAAATATCAGTGAGGTGGATGTATCATTACTTAATCAATAAAAGTACCGAAAGACAATGTAGTCTTTTTGAAAAACAAGTGAATAGTTTTATCCGTCAATTGATTTGGCGAGAGTTTTCTTATTATTTGCTATATCATTATCCATTTACAGTATATAAACCTCTTAATAAGAGCTTTGAACATTTTCCATGGAATAATGAAGAGGAGTTATTAACAGTATGGCAGAAGGGTGAAACTGGTTATCCGTTTATTGATGCGGGAATGCGGGAACTATGGCAAACAGGTTTTATGCATAATCGAGCAAGAATGGCTGTAGCCTCTTTTCTTGTAAAGCATTTGTTAATTCCGTGGCAAGAAGGAGCAAAATGGTTTATGGATACACTACTAGATGCTGATATTGCAAATAATACAATGGGATGGCAATGGGTTGCTGGAAGTGGGGCAGATGCATCACCGTACTTTCGTATTTTTAATCCCATCACACAAGGAGAAAAGTTTGATAAAAATGGAGAGTATATAAGAAGATGGGTACCAGAATTAAGAGATATGCCTAATAAATATATACATAAACCTTGGGATGCACCTGAGCATATTTTACAAAAGGCCAATATAAAGCTTGGTCATACATATCCTTTACCAATTGTTGATCATAAGGCAGCACGTGAGAGAGCACTTTTTGCATATAAAAGTATGAAAGAGTTCGTATAAAATAGATTAAACAATATGTATTTGAAATTTAAATATTAGAAATTTATCCATTACGAGGACATACTAATCATATAAAGTTTCTATAATCTTCTAGTAAAAAGGAGAATGTTTATGAAAAAATCTAGTATCATAGTATTTTTACTAACATATGGTTTGTTTTATGTTTCTAGTATTTTCTTTCCTATTGATCGTATGTGGTACGATGCACTAGAAAAGCCGTCTTGGACACCTTCTGGTATGACAATTGGAATAGTTTGGGCTGTATTATATGGACTTATTGCATTGTCGATTACAATTATTTACAAAAAATATGGTCGTAAGCCAAAAACATTTTGGTTTGTATTCCTTTTAAATTACATGTGCAATCAAGCGTTCAGCTACTTTCAATTCAGTCAAAAAAATTTATTTTTAGCAACAGTAGATTGTTTACTAGTCGCTATTACTACGTTACTTCTCATAGTGGTTTCTTCCAAATTATCTAAAGTATCGACATGGTTGCTAATTCCATATTTTTTATGGTCTGCATTTGCTACATATTTATCTTGGACCATTTATAGTATAAATTAAAGAAGTAAATGAAAACTTGAGCATAATAAAAATGCTCGAGTTTTTATGTTTACTAATGAAAATCTAAAATATAGAATATATACATCTTAGGGAGGTCATCTTTGTGAAGAAATGGATAAAAATTACGCTGTACTCTTTACTAGGTATTTTACTTATAGGAAGTATTAGTTTTTTTGTTTGGTCTCAGTTTACTTATAAACCGACGAAAGAGGCTTTATCGTTAGTAGAGGATAAAAAAGATGAAGAGAATATAGTTTTTGGAGAGAAAGATGGTAAAATAGGGGTTATTTTTTATCAAGGAGCTAAAGTAGAAGCTGAGGCTTATAGTTACTTAGGGGAAGCTCTCGCAAAAGATGGACATTTTGTAGTGTTGCCTAAGTTGCCATTAAATTTAGCGATATTTGGAATCAATGCAGTAGACAGTGTAATAGAACAGTATCCTGAAGTTCAGAAGTGGTATGTTGCGGGGCATTCAATGGGGGGAGCTATGATTTCTAAGTATGCTTTTCAACATGAAGACAAGATAGACGGGATCATTTTCTTAGGTTCGTATCCTGCAGATGACTTCTCTACGAAATCGATTCCGATGTTATCAATTTATGGGGAAGTAGATGCTTTAGCAACAGTAGAAAAAATAGAGAACAATAAAAAGTTCATGTCAAAGAATACAACTATGCACATGATAAAGGGCGGAAATCATGCTCATTTTGGCATGTACGGTGAGCAAAAAGGTGATAATGCGAGCTTAATTACGCCAAAAGCACAACAAGATGAAACAGTGAAAGTAATTGAAGAATGGTTGTTAAAACAATGATAATGAATGTAATAAAGTGATCGAAAGAATTCTCCTTCCTCAAAATATCTTAATGGTAGGTTGGAGAGGGAATTAAGAGCCAGCTCATAAGAGTAGGCTCTTTTATTTAACTTCTACCTCTAATTGCTTCCTTATTTTCTCCGGAATATCTTTTTCAGAAATAACGTCGTAAGAATACACATACTTTCCTTTTACATGAATTTTCAAGTAAGTTTTTTTTATAAAATCATTAGGGGTGCTAGTTCCTACTGTATATTCTTTCTCATTCTTTGATTCATCAACACCTTTTAGGGCGTACATAGCTCGTCCTTTATGATGATAATCGGGAACACCATATCCTTTCGCAATGGCGTATACATTTTTTTCTTCAGCAATCGGATTAAATCTATCCAAATCCCCCCGTAATATGAAAGGTAGTAAGTATATAGGTAGGCCTATTCCTAGTATGCAAAGTACAAATTTCTTCATGATCATTTCTCCTCTTGTTCATTTACAGGATTCAGTATAGAAAAAAATTCTTATAAATATAGAGGGAAATTCCTTAAGGTTTTCTTAATAAAGTTTAACCGTGTGAAAAAGATTAACTTGCGTATTAAGCTTACAGAATGAATAGCCAAATCCCCTGTTTTCTTTATTTTTTGATGGTAGGTTATTTGGTTTTATATTGGTATGAGTGAATTAAGAAATAAGTGAGAGTTAGGAACTAGAATAAATGTATCGTACAGTAATAAGAGAATTATCTAAATAAATTATAGTGAGAACAATTAAAGAAAGCATCTAGTGGGGGGCTTTTTTCTTTTGAAACAGAGAATCTCATGGGTCGGTTACATGTAATTTCGTGCTGTACTTCTAGGTCATTGGAAAATCCAACAATAAAAAAAGAGGGGGAAGGCGTTTTTTATTGAAGTTTGTTAATGATAGATTTTTAACTTGAGAGGGGGGATTGTAAAATAGATTATTAATCTCTTTGGTAATTTTTATTTTCCTTATAGTTGGCATATTGTATTAGAAATTTTAAATTTTGAAGGGAGAATCAATAAGTATGGGTAAGAAAAGAAGAATAAGTAATAAGTTATTACTTATCAGTGCAATTTTTACAATAGCAATTCCCTCAGTCTCATATGCGGAGGAAGTAATTTCACCTGAAAATTTTAAGAGCTCTTCAAATTTGTATAAGGGACGGAATACGGAAATTTTGAAAACAAATTTATATCCTAATACATATAATAATCCATTTAACCACCAATTTATTTCAAAATTAAAGGAAGTAAACACAAATATAAAAAAAATAGACAATAGTGATGATGAAAATCCTATTATATCTACTACTCTTTCATTTATTCGCCATATGAATAGTGAAGATTATAAATCTGCATTTGATTTAACCTCAAGGTCATTACAGAAAATAATATCCGAAGAATGGTTGAAGAGCTATTGGGAGGGACTTCCAGTTCAATTACAAGCAGGTTCTTTTATAGAAATTGGAGAGGTTACACAAAAAGAGACAAATCCTGTTCATACAAATGTGGAGATTCAATTAGTTTTTGAAAAAATGACTGTACCTTTACTAATTAAACTAGATCCATCTGGAAAAATAGACGATTTTCAACTAAGCATGTCGTTTAGTCCTGTTGCTGAGCGTCCATCATATAGTAAGCCTGAATCATTTGTTGATAAAGAAGTAGTAGTTGGAAGTGGTGCATTTCCATTACCAGGAACATTGTCGGTTCCAAAAGGAAATGGTCCTTTTCCAGCGGTTATTCTTGTTCAAGGATCAGGAGCAACTGATCAGGATGAAACAGCGTTTGCTTTAAAACCATTTCGCGATTTAGCTGAAGGTCTTGCATCGAAGGGAATTGCTGTCCTTCGCTATAATAAACGAACGTATGAACATGGGTTGAAAACACAATTCAGTCCCTTCTATACAGTTGATAAAGAGACAACAGATGATGCTCTTCTTGTAACTCAATTTCTTAAAAATGAGCCTCTAATAAATAAGAATCAAATATATATTCTTGGTCATAGTCAAGGTGGAATGATGCTTCCGAAAATGATTGAAAAAGACCAAAATCAAAATATTGCTGGGGCAATTGTAATGGGTGGGCCAGCTCGTACGATTCAAGACGTTGTTTTAGATCAATTTGAGTATCTTTTTTCTATTGGAGCAATGAACCAGGAGCAATATAAATTCTACAAATCGCAATTTGAATTATTAAAGGATCCAAATTTCTCTGGTCAGAATCCTTCAAAAGATTTTTACTTAGGATCAGCAGTATTTTGGGATTCTATTCGGAAAATTAAAGCAGCAGAAATGTCAAAAGAACAAAAGACACCGCTTCTTATTATTCAAGGGGAAAGAGACTATCAAGTTCAATCAAAAATCGAAATTCCTCTTTGGAAAGAACAATTAAAAGAACGAGATAACGTTGATTATCAGCTATATCCAAAGTTAAATCATTTCTTTACAGAAGGGGATGGAGAAATAAGTAAACCGGATGAATATTATAGTCCTGCTAATATTCCTGAGTATGTTATAAATGATATTGCTGCTTGGGTGCAAGGAAGATCGCAATTAAATTAGCAACTATATGTTTTAATAAAGACTTTCTTCCTGTAATCAAACTAGAAACATTATTAGGTTATATGTTTTTTAGCACTCTTTTAAAAAGAGTGTTTTTTTATTTTCCTTTGATTTAATTAACGAAAAAAAATATCTTGTACTCCTTTTGTAACTTTTTTAAATAGAAATTTTCTATAAAATAATGGACTTGTCTTCCAAACAAAGCGTTATTTGTAACCCTGTTATCAAAGCAAAGTGCTCGTGACATTTCTTTGATATTTAAAAACATTAATAACCTATTGTGTGAAGTTTTTTGAAAATTTAGGTTTAACATCTTTAAAATAGGTGTATTACATATTACATAACAACTAAATAAGAAAATAAAAAATCTAAGGGAGGAAAAATACAATGCATAAGAATGAAAGAAAACCGGTGGTTCATGAATATGAAAATGAACAGGAAGTAGTTATGAAAGTAAAAGAGCTAGAATTGCAAGGGATTCGCCAAGATGACATTTACGTTTTAACACATGAAACACATCTAACAAAAAAGATTGCGGATGATACAAACACAAATACGATTGGAGTAAAAGAACAAGGATTGGGTACAAGTATTATCAACTTTTTCTCCAAAAAAGGGGACGAACTCCGAAATCAAATGGAGGAAATGGGGTTGTCGAAGGAGGAAGCTAATTTATATGAAGAAAAATTAGATCAAGGGAGAATTTTACTTCTAGTAACAGCTGAAACACCAACGGCGAGTGATAGACAGCCGCAAAACTATCATTCTCTCTAATAGATTGCAACATCTGATAAATAGGTAAGTTAATTATTTTAGGTTGTAGTATGGAAGAAAATAAAAGTAGAGAAGGGTGAGAAAAATGAAACATACAATATTTAAATATGCTGTGATTGGGATTACGACCGGAGTCATGGTCTCCCTATTAAAAAAAGAAAATCGGAAAGCTATACAAACAAAAGGAAAAAGCGTAAAAGACAAACTACAAGAAGGAAACATAAAGGAAACATTAGAGAAGGTAACTGAGACAAGTAAACAATTCTCTGTAACTGCAGCTAATGTTGCAAAACAAACATTACCACAACTGCTTACAGCCACACCGGTTGTCATTTCTACTATTAAAGATTTAACAGAAAACGAAAATAACAAAAAGAAAAAAGATGAAAAGGATAACGAAATAAATCAAAATAGTAAGGACATAGACGGAGAAAAAACGAAAAATGAAAAGAAATATATGAAAGAAGGGAAAGAAGAGAGTGCTTAGATTTAATTCTAAAAAGAGAAAGTGAGGAAAAAAGTATGAAATCTCTGTATGCAATTGATGTAGGAATTGGTTTTACTAAGCGGGCATATCGACAGGATGTAGATTCTGAGGTGACGATTAAGAGTGAAGCTTCCACACTAGCCCCTGTACCTAATCATGCTGAAAGTGAAGATTTAACAAAGGTAAGTTTTATAGACTTAGACTTTGCATACTACATGGGAAATGAAGCACATCAATCTGACGCTTCATTTCTTCCTCCATTTGAAGAAGAAATAGAAAATTATTATGAAAGCGAACAGTTTAAACAACAAATATTTGGTTGCATTGCAAAGGATTATAAAGAAAATGTCGTGTTACCTTTAGTTGTGACCGGGCTTCCCGTTACTTATTTTGGTAGTCAGCATGAGCAATTACAACGTGCACTAAAAAAAGAAACTTCCGTGCAAATTGATGGGAAATTTATTAATATTACGGTGGAAAATGTTTTGATTCTTCAGCAACCGGTTGCTTTACATGCCTATTTCTTAAAAGAGGGAATCATTCAGGAACAAGATCGTATCTTAATTATTGATGGTGGATTTCGTACATTAGAAATGACAGATATGAAACAGAATGTCATTTTAAATCATTATGAGACGGAACTAGGATGTAGCAAGCCTTTGAAAAATATTAAGAATATCCTGCAGAATCATGCAGGGGAAAGTGATGACTTGCATATTAACGACATGCCAAAAATATTAGAAAAAGGATATGGAGGTCGAGAAGAAAATCATCAGACAAGTCAGGTTAATACTTTGATTCAAGAAGAGTTGGATACACACTTCCAAGACGTTATGCGTGTATTACAAGAACAATTTAAGTTAGACCAGTATGACACTATTATTTGGACAGGAGGAATAGTAGACATCCACAAAAAACGAATTGAAAAAATGCAAGGTGAAATTTCTTCTTTCCGTATGGTAGACGCTTCGAAAGAGGCAGCACTTCATGGATACTATATGATTGGAAGTCAAGTATTTGATGACATCACCAATCAATCTGCATATGAATCCAAATTATAATCACGACCGAAATGGAGTTCGTTGAATAGACGTGCCAAATTATGTGGCTTCTTTTCCACATATAAATAAGAAAAGATACAAAGTGCTTGTATAGAGGAAAAGTTTAAAATTTAGAATGAAAATAACTAATATATAGGAGGTCTTCCTTGTAACAGAAGAAGACCTCCTATGCCATTTAGTTTGTAATTTAGAGGATCTAAAAACTTTTCCTCCAAGACATGAATACCTACATATAAATTTCATATTACGGATATTATTCGATGAAACATAAAACTATTCAGAAAGGAAGAATAATATGGAATGCATAAAAATGCCGAAATGGGATTGGTATCATGTGAAAACTAGTGAACTTGAAAAACTTTCTTCTATAATCCCTCGTGATGTAACATCTTATTTCTCTCAATTTGTAAAAAAAATAAGTTCTCCTTGTGAAAATGGATTATATGTTTATACGTTATCACCAAGTCAAACTTGTGTATATGGTTCGTTTTTATATGATCAAGATAAAAAGGACGCCAAAATTCAAAAATTTCTTCATTATTTCGTAGCTCATGGAATACTGATAACGGTCCAGGAAAAAGAGGAAGAGGATTTCCAAAAATTAATACATAATTTCCCTATGGGTATAAAAAAATGTAATAGTTCCACTGAAGGATTATGTGCTATCTTATCAATATTTATATCTCACTATTTACGAAAGGTTGACTATTTTGAAAATAATTTCAGAAATGTGTTATGGGATTTTTATCATCATAATAACATAGCAGTTTTAGAAAGAATTTATCATATTCGTCATGAATTATTTATGAACACACATGTGTTTCGCTTAATACAAGAAGTGTTGCAAGGCTTGGAGGAAGCTTGGTTAGAAAACCTAACAAACACCCTTTGTTATAAACAAACACACGTAAAATTAGAGCGTGGATTACAACTTGTTAAAGAGTACCAAGAAGAATTAGACACGATGATTCATTTACAAGAAGTTGTTTCTTCTCATCGTGGGAATGAAATTATGAAAGCTCTTACTGTATTAACTGCTGTAAGTACGCCTTTGACGGCCTTAGGAGCATTGTGGGGGATGAATTTTAAATACATGCCTGAACTGGAATGGAAATATAGCTATTTAATCGCTCTCTTATTTATCATTTTCACAACAGGGGGGATGTATTTGTATATGCGAGTCAAAGGATGGACAGGTGATTTATTACGAGTAAAGAAAAAGAAATCTTTTTTTAAATCTAATTAATCCTGTTTATAAAAAATATGATAGATATTAACCTAGATATATGGTTAGTAATATTTATTAATGGGGGTAGTGCCATATCCCCATCAAGTTAAAATTTTGATGTCCCCGCAATGATAAAAATGGTGAATATTTATATGAAAGATTAGAGCTCTCCTACACGAAGGAGGGCTCTAATCTTTGTTTAAAAACTATATTATATAAATGGGCAGACACATCATCTGAAATTTGTCCGGATTCAATTTAGAATATGACAAAAGAGAACTTGCGTTAGAAAACAAGCTCTCTTTAAAAGAAATAACGCAATTGAGATACTTATATAGTAACAATTGTTTTCTTCTAATTCTATATGTCTTATGTTGAGAAATAAATTATAAGTGGCTTGATAAAGCTAAAACGAATTATTGACATAATATTTTGACGATAATATAATAAATCTCGAATTCAAGATAACTTGTAAAGGATTGGTAATTAGGAACGTGAGTAACGATGAGAGCTTATCTTTAAAGTTATTTGTTATATTATCAAGGGCAGTACAGTCAATCACTAAGCGTATTGAAGAGGATATAAAAAGTTATAGACTTAATCCAACTGAATTTGCAGTGCTTGAGCTACTATACAGTAAAGGCGATCAGCCTATAAAAAATTGGAGACAAAATATTATTTGCAAGTAGTAGTATCACGTATACGTCAATTACTTCAGAAGGTATTGAATTGATGGATACTATTTTTCCACAGCATAAAGAGGGGATTCGGCAAATATTTGATAGTTTGGACTATATGGAGAAGAAATGATAATTAAAGAGTTGAAAAAGTTAGGATGTTACACACGGAAATTGTAAGTTTTTAGAGGTTATTTCTGTTTAGTAATATCCTAATTAAATATAAATTAAATAAATAGGAGGAAAAATTAATAAATAGTAGTAAATTTGTTGTAATACAAAATAAAAAAATTATGTAATTGCAATTAGTGTAGTAGGTAATAAAGTTGTTATGTTAACGTATACATATTGTCCTTTTCATTATAAATCTTTCATAAAGCGGAGAGTGGGTATCAAGAATGGAATTACGTCATTTAGAGTATTTTATTCAAGTTTGTAATAATAATAGTTTTACTAAAGCTGCGGAAGTTCTAGGTATTTCACAGCCGACTTTAAGTCAGCAAATACGTGTGTTAGAAGGTGAACTTGATACACCCTTGTTTCATCGAGTTGGAAGAGGTATCAAAATGACAGAAGCGGGTAAGCTGCTATTTGATAAAGGAAAATTTATCATGCAACAATTTGATGACGTTTATAATGAAATTTTTGAATTAAAGGGTGTAAAAAGAGGTGTGATTACTATAGGAGGTTTATTAGAGGACCTCACTTATTTAACACCTTATATTATGAAGTTTCAACAACATTATCCCAACATTATAGTAAAAATTATAGAATCCGAAGTTGCTGTAAATCAAATCGTTGACAAAAATATTGATTTAGGGATCACACGTAGTGCTCAAATTCCAGACACATTAACAAGCACCCTTTTGTATAGCGAAGAGCTCGTCCTTGTCATCCCCAAAAATCATCCTTTGAATGAAAAATCATTTGTTTCTTTTCGAGAATTAGCAGGGCTGAGTAGAATAATGGCTTCATGTAGTTGTCGTGAATCTATTAAGATATATTGTGAGAGTTTAGGGTTATCTTTATCTGAAGCAAATATAGAAACAAAATCTTCTATTTCTCTATTGAGCCTTGTATATAATGGACATGGCGTTGCCATAATACCTCTTTCACTAGTTGACTTTGTTAATAATGATAATTTGAGTATAGTTCGTATTATTGATCCGACACCAAGTCAAGATATTAATCTTATTCACTTTGATGATAAATTTTTAAGTTTTGCAGCACGTATCTTTATGCAAAAGTTACATGATCCTGAAAAAGTATCAGTATAATAGAAATAATAATGATTCTAGTGTAAAATTTGAAAAAATCTATAAGTCTTGAGGTGAAACCTATATTAAAGTCAAAGGGCAGTGGCTTTATATGTGTGGTGTGATCGATTCAAATGGGAATCCCATTGATTTTTACTTAAGGGAAAAGGACAGACTTTGCCTGGAGAGAAGGCTGTAAAAAACAAGTCAAGTTAATCTATCAACTCTTCGGTCTTCTCGCATAGTAATAGATTCAATTAGGGATATACAATGCTACTTCAAATCTACATATCCTTATTGTAGAAAGAAACCCACCGGCATTATACCGGTGGGTTTGACTTAGAAAGCAAAACAAGTACAACCAATACCCCACTTAGTTCCATCTTTTCCTATTACAGTATGAGTGTGTTGATGGAGAGGGTTACTGCAACTATGTAACTTGTGATCATGGGCATCGTGAGAAAGTATAGTGTGGGCTAGGTTAGCACCACCATAACCATAAACTCCCGTCGGTGACCAATCAGGTGATGCTGGCGGCAATTCAGGTGATAAATTTTTAAATTCATCATTTCCATAAACAACCTGCCCACCCATAATGGTGAGTAATGATTCAAGGTCTTTGATTTCTTCTTCTGGCACAGTAAAGTAGTCAGCAGACAATACAGCAATATCAGCAAACTGACCTACTGTAAGGGTTCCCTTTTTACCTTCATCACCAGAGAACCACGCACTTCCTTTTGAATATAATTCCAGGGCTATTTTTCTATCAAGTTTATTTTTTTCATCGTATATCGAAAGACCACCAATGGTTTTTCCGGCAACCATCCAGTAAAGAGCGACCCAAGGGTTATAGCTGGAAACCCTAGTTGCATCACTACCAGCGCCAACAGGTATACCTAGGTCTAACATACGATAAATTGGAGGAGTACGCTTTGCAGCTTCCTTTCCGTATAAATCAACAAAGTATTCACCTTGAAAAGCCATGCGGTCTTGGATGGCAATACCGCCATTTAAAGCCTTAACACGTTCCATACTACGATCTGAGATTGTTTCTGCATGGTCAAACCACCATCGTAGACCATTAAAAGGAATTTCTTTGTTGACTTCCTCAAATACATTTAAGAAACGTGTGATTGACTCGTCATAAGTTGCATGTAAACGGAATGGCCAACGGTTTTCCACCAATAAAGAAATTACTTTCTTTAAGTCAGCTTCCATCATCGTAGCTAGTTCAGGCCGTGGCATTTGAAATTTTTCAAAATCAGCTGCCGAGAATACTAACATTTCTCCGGCACCATTCATTTTATACTTATCAGTTCCTTGACCGGGAGAAACAATTTTTGCCCATGAAGCAAAGTCTTCATATTCATGATTAGGATTTTGCGTAAATAGATTATAAGCAATGCGCAAAGTTAATTGTTCTTTCTCGGCTAAATGTTCAACAACTTTGTAGTCATCAGGGTAATTTTGGAAACCACCACCTGCGTCAATGGCACTTGTAATACCTAATCTATTTAATTCGCGCATAAAATGGCGAGTTGAATTAATCTGGTCGTCAAAATTAAGTATTGGAGCTTTACCCAGACTTGAATAAAGAATAGAAGCGTTAGGATTTGCAATTAAAAGGCCCGTTGGATTACCTCGTTTATCCCGCTCAATTAAGCAGCCTGGAGGGTCTGGGGTATCTTTTGTGTATCCCAGTGCACGCAGCCCAGCACGATTTACAAGTGCTCTATCGTAAAGATGTAGCACAAAGACAGGTGTGTCTTCAGAAACAGCATTAATCTCTTCCAAAGTTGGCAACCGTCTCTCTTTAAATTGAAATTCAGACCAACCTCCAACTACTCTTACCCACTGAGGAGCAGGTGTACGCCTTGCCTGTTCTTTGAGCATTTCGAGAGCAATGGCAAGTGAAGGCACACCTTCCCATCGTAATTCCATATTATAATGAAGACCGCCACGAATAACGTGTATATGAGAGTCATTCAGGCCCGGAATAGCTCTCTTTCTTTTAAGGTCTATTTTTTTTGTTTTTTCTGTGGCACTATTAAGAAGCTCATCTCCACCTACTGCAGTTATTAAACCATCAGTTATGGCGATAGCAGACACCTCAGGTTGAGAGGGATCAAGGGTAGTAATTTTTCCGTTATATAAGATCATATCCGGTAAATTCATATTCACACCTCGTCTACTTCCTATTATTTTGTAACCATGGATGAAATAATTTACCGAAAACCGGCATAACTACCCATGATAGCAAGGACACTATACATACAGAAACGAAAAAAGCGGACATAATAGGATTCATATGTTTTATAATAGGTCCTATCAATTTAGGAACTAACATGCTAAGAGGCCATACACCCAGAAGGGTAACGATAGACATTTTCCATTTTGGCGGTGGAACTGGCGTTTTCGGAGTAACAAACCAATAGGCCAAACTGCTTTCAGTTTTGTAACTCGGATTAGTAACTTGAAATTGTTCTGCCGTTTTTAACAAATCTCGGCGAACATCTGATTCTTGCCAAGCACGTAGATGCTCATACGTATCAAAGCGAAAAATAACAGTATACTCTCTGGATGCATTATTAGGGACTATTAGATTTACACCTAAATGCCCTGGGAATTTAGTAGCGGCAGCTTCGATTTCATGTCTCCATGTTTCAAACTGTTTTTCTTTACCTTGTTGAATTTTCCATGTAACAATCGTTGTTACTGGATTAGCAGCATCCATCGTGTTCTCTGTATAAGTCTCCTCGACAGCTACTCCTTCTTGTTTCATATTTTCCTGCTTGGAAGCGCACCATGCACCATAGTATATGCGTATTCTACGCCTTGACCATAAGCACCAGTGTGTTCTTTTACAATCTCCATTACCGCATCATAAGTGTCTTTGTGTGCCCAGTCACGTTGATATTCAAGTAAAACTTGAATTGCTGTTACTGGAATTGCACCAGCTTGTTCTACACGACGCATAGCAGCGTTATGTGCTGTCAAACTAGTACCACCTGAAGCATCATCAACTGCATACACCTCATAGCCAGCTTTAATTGCTTCAAGCACAGGGAATGCAAGGCAAACTTCAGTCCAAAGTGCTGCAAATATTAATTTCTTTCTACCTGTTGCTTTAACTGCTTCAACAAATTTTGGATCTTCCCAAGAGTTCATTGAACTGCGTTCTATAATTTCATGGTTTGGGAATATGTCAAGAATTTGCGGCCAAAAATAACCAGAAAAGCTGCGTGTCTCAACTGTAGTAAGAATAGTAGGTACGTTAAAAGTTTTTGCTGATTTAGCAAGTAGCATAACGTTATTAATCAATGTTTGTCTATCAATACTTGCAACTCCAAAAGTCATTTGAGGCTGAAAATCAATCAAGATTAAAGCGCTGTTCTCCGGATTTAATAATTCTAAATTACTCATAATAAAACGCTCCTTTTTTATTATTTAAGATTAAATTTAGAAAGTAATGTATTTTCTGTCAATATAAGCTGTAATCGTAAAAATAAAAGCTTTACTATACTTTTTAATTTAAAAGAGAGTGCTGACTTAATCAGCACTAAATTTATACTATCCATTTTTTTGAAAGTGATTTAAAGCTATTTCTTTGAAATACATTTATGCATTTTGTTTACTAAGGTCTCGTTGAGCTCCTAAATAGCTTCCAATTATATTTTGATAGCCGGGAAGATTACTAGCAAGTAAATTGCCAAAACCTTCAACATCGTTTCGCCAATCGCGTTGTAATTCGCAAGCTACGCTAAACCAGTTCATAAGTTGTACGCCATTATGTGCCATACGCGTATTGGCAGCATCTGCAACTTGTTTGCTGAAAGTTCCTGAAGCATCAGTAACAGCAAATACTTCATATCCAGCTTTTATAGCAGAAAGTGCCGGGAAAGCAACACAAACGTCCGTAACTACGCCCGCGATGATAAGTTGTTTTTTTCCAGTTTCTTCGATTGCTTTTACAAAATCATCATTATCCCATGCGTTAATTTGTCCAGGTCGAGCTATTTTTTGTGCGTGAGGAAAGAGATCAACCAATTCTTGCATTAAAGGTCCATTAGGTCCGTTTTCAAAGCTAGTTGTTAAAATAACTGGTAAATCAAAAAACTTAGCAGTGTGAGCAAGAGCTAAAACATTGTTCTTAAATTCATCAACACCATAGTCACGTACTAGTCCGGACATAAGACCAGTTTGATGATCTACTAAAAGCACGACAGCATCATCTTTGTTAATACGAGAATAGAGATCAGTCATTATGTATTCCTCCTAAAAATTAAGTAATCGAAGAAAGTTTAAATAGTCAAATATTATCATGATTTTCTTCGTTTGTTACGATTAGTTTGTAACTAAGCTGAACGATAATATTAGTTATAACAGCATTCACAGAATATGAAGCGCTATACAAATTTATAGTATTTGAAAACCGATTCATTAATCAATTCTAAATTATCTATAATTCGGATAGATGGTAACTATAGTTATTTTCACCATAAAATTGATTGGTTTTACCTATACATTCTATAGATAGAACGATATTGATAGTTACCTATTTTTGTTATTAGAATTGAATAGGAGGAATTTTCAGTAAATAATTCGTGATGAAAAAGGTAGGAGATGGGGAATTGTCCATAAACAGAAATTCATCGGAACAGTAGAGTTTCATGCATAGAGTTCACAATATAAATGTGCATAAATAGGTTATGAGATTCATTCGGATTATTGAAGAGAAGGATATATATTAAAGGAGGTAGGAGAATGGCAAAAATTACTGTAGGAACCGAAAATCAAGCACCAATTGAGATATATTATGAGGATCATGGTATAGGAAAACCAGTTGTACTCATTCATGGTTGGCCGCTAAGTGGTCGATCTTGGGAATACCAAGTTCCCGCTCTTGTTGAGGCTGGATACAGAGTTATAACATATGATCGTCGAGGTTTTGGAAAATCATCTCAGCCGTGGGAAGGGTATGAATATGATACCTTTACTTCTGATTTACATCAACTATTAGAACAGTTAGAGCTTCAAAATGTCACACTTGTTGGTTTTTCTATGGGTGGAGGCGAGGTAGCCCGGTATATTGGAAAATATGGAACCAATAGAGTAGAGAAGGCTGTATTTGCAGGAGCTGTACCACCATTTCTTTATAAGTCAGCTGATCATCCTGAGGGTGTATTAGATGATGTAGCAATTCAAGGATTTGAAAATGGAGTAAAAAGTGATCGCCTAGCATTCCTTGATGAGTTTACGAAAGGATTTTTTGCTGCTGGAGATCGAACTGACTTAGTTAGTGAACCATTTCGACTTTACAATAGGGATATCGCTGCGGGTGCATCACCTAAAGGGACACTAGATTGTATCGCTGCTTTCAGCAAAACAGACTTCAGAGGCGATTTAGCCAAGGTTAATATACCTACCCTTGTTATTCATGGTGATTCAGATGCAACTGTACCATTTGAATATAGTGGGAAATTAACACATGAAGCAATTCCTAATTCTAAAGTAGTATTAATAAAGGGTGGTCCACATGGGCTAAATGCAACGCATGCCAAAGAATTTAATGAAGCACTCCTATCATTTTTAAAGGGCTGATTACAACTATATAATTGTTACATTATAAACCAGTTGCAATTCTATCATATTTTTTCTAATAAATGGAAATACCTAAAAATGAATAATTTTGAGGAGGTTTTCAATTATGGCAGAAAACCAGGATATGAATTCTCTAGATGAACAAGACGTGAAACGTGAGACATTGACAACACGACAGGGGCACCCTGTGAAGGATAATCAAAATATCCGAACAATTGGGAATCGTGGGCCAGCAACACTTGAAAATTATCATTTCATCGAAAAAATTTCTCATTTTGATCGAGAAGAGGTTCCGGAACGTGTAGTACATGCGCGAGGAGCTGGAGCATTTGGGTATTTTGAAACCTATGGAAAAGTTGGAGATGAGCCGGCAGAAAAATATACTCGTGCGAAAGTATTTTCAGGGGCTGGTAAAAAAACACCGTTAATGGTTCGTTTTTCTACAGTAGCTGGAGCCAAGGACTCACCAGAAACAGCAAGGGATCCACGAGGTTTTGCAGTGAAAATGTATACGGAAGATGGTAACTGGGATTTAGTAGGGAATAATTTGAAGATTTTCTTTATTCGTGATGCGATGAAGTTCCCAGATATGATTCACGCATTTAAGGTTGATCCAGTTTCGAATGTGTCGAATCCTCAGCGGATGTTTGACTTTGTTTCTCGTACCCCAGAGGCAACACATATGATTACATTTTTATTTTCTCCATGGGGTATTCCAGCAACATATCGCCATATGCAGGGATCTGGTGTAAACACTTATAAATGGGTAAATGAAAAAGGCGAAGCTGTATTGGTGAAATATCATTGGGAGCCGAAGCAGGGAATTCGAAATTTAACACAAGAAGATGCAAACAGTATTCAAGCAATGAATGTTAGTCATGCAACACAAGATTTATATGAAGCAATTGAACGTAAAGATTATCCAGAGTGGGAGCTATTTGTACAAATTATGGAGGATGATTATCATCCAGAACTCGATTTTGATCCTCTTGATGATACGAAGCTTTGGCCAGAGGAGCAGTTCCCATGGTTACCAGTAGGACGTATGGTTCTTGATCGTAATCCAGTTGATTACCATTCGGAAATTGAACAAGCTGCTTTTGGTACAGGAGTACTTGTTGATGGTATGGACTTCTCAGATGATAAAATGCTACAAGGTCGTACTTTCTCTTATTCAGATACTCAACGTTATCGCGTCGGTGCAAACTATCTGCAATTACCTGTAAATGCACCTAAGGCACCTGTTCGTACAAATCAACATCGTGGTCAAATGGATATGCGTAATCCGAAAGAGTCTGGAGAAAATCCGCATATTAACTATGAGCCATCTATGCTGGGTGGTTATAAAGATGCAAAACAAGAAAAGCATCATCCACACCAACCGACTTACAATGCGGCTGCTATGAGTGCACCAATCGATCGTCCTAATAATTATGGTCAAGCGGGTCACACATATCGTAGTTTTGAGGAGTGGGAGCGAAATGAGTTGGTTAAAAATCTATCTGAAGCACTTGCAGTATGTGACAAAAGAATTCAGAATGCGATGATTGAACACTTCACACAAGCTGATGAAGATTATGGCCGTCGTGTCAAAGAGGGTATTGAAAAGAAAATGAAAGAAGCTAAAACGGAAAACAAACTTCCAGGTCGCGAAGTAAGTAAATCAAAATATGGCCAAGGTTCATTAGCTGCAAACGAAGCAACAAAAGATGCAGTGAAGAAAAGCCATGAATCAGATCCTTATTAATTAGACGTAAGCACAATAGGATATACTTAGAGGTGCTGTAAAAATGGTTAGGCAGCCTTTCATACGATTACTAAGTAGTTTTGTTTAAAAATATGAGAGGTACTAAATATCATAAGATAGTTGATAAACAAGTAAAAATAAAGCTTTATAAAAGATGCTCTTGGATAAATCCAGGAGCATCTTTTTAAATGCGGAGTAGTGCACTACTGTAATCAATTTAAAGAATTGAAATCTTCCATAACGAAATTTTTGTTCATTTCTAAATAGTGATATCGGGATGTTAGGTTGAAAAATCTCCATTAGTTTCGAATTGAATATTCTTCTTAACAGCTAAAATGTATTGATTAGAGTTTTTTAGGTCTCTTAGGTGGATTGCTATATCACTATCAAGATAATATTTTGAATAGTCCTCAAAATAAAGAAATGCACATATTCTTCTTTTGTGTAGTGAAGTTTCTTAAGTTGGGTGGGGGATCTTTATATCCTAATCCAAAAGTGTAGGCTACAGCCTACAAATAATCATCTCCCATTTAAAATTGTCGTTTTACAACATCGCATTTTTGAGGAAGAAATATCTTGTCAGAAAACAATAAAATCTTATTAATTTTTATAATTGGTAGAATTTTTGTGGAAATAATTCTCTTAATATATTAAAATAACATCGTATTATGTCAGATTTTAATTAGGGGAGAGAAATTTATGTTGAAAAAAATCATTCCAGTTGCTTTAGCATTAAGTACAGTTACTTTTACTAGTGTATTTGCTGCGCCTTCAGCCCAAGCAAGTACAGAACCAAACCGCTACATAGATGTGCAAATGCTCGGTATTAACGATTTTCATGGGCAACTAGACACTGTAAAAAAAATTAACAATAAAGATGCAGGGGGTATTGAGTACTTAGGGGCTTATTTACGTGATCGTGAAAAACAAAATCCGAATACATTAAAGGTACATGCTGGCGATGTTGTTGGAGCAAGTACTCCTGTTTCAGCATTATTACAAGACGAACCTACGATTGAATTTCTAAATGATTTGAAATTCGATGTTGGAACTATAGGGAATCATGAATTCGATGAAGGTGTTGCGGAAATGAATCGCCTTATTTATGGTGGATACCATGAGAAAACAGGGAATTTTAAAGGAGCAAAATTCCCATATGTGGCTGCAAATTTCTATAATAAATCCACTGGTCGTTTATTTTTACCACCATTCACTATAAAAAAGGTACAAGGAGTTCCTGTTGGATTTATCGGAGTCGTAACAACGGATGTTCCTAATCTTGTTATGCCTACTATGCTAAAGAATGTGGAAATTACAGATGAAGTTGAAGCTATTAACAAATCCGTAAAGCAATTAAAAAAACTAGGCGTTAAATCTATTGTTGTTCTTGCGCATAACGGAGGTACAACAGATGGGAACGGCGTAACAAATGGTGATATTGTCCGATTAGCAAATGAGACTGATCCAGAAGTCGATGTTATTTTTGGTGGGCATAGCCACACTTATGTAAATGGAACTGTTAATAATAAACTTGTCGTACAAGCAAATTCTTATGGTATGGCTTTTGCTGATGTTGATGTAAAGATTGATCGTAAAACACAAGATATTGTTGAGAAAAAAGCAGAAATTGTTACAACTTACCATGAAGGCATGGAGCCTGATAAAAAAATAAAGAAGAAGATGGAGAAATATCAAGCAAAAATCGCACCTCTTGTTAATGAAGTTGTAGGTAAGTCTATTGCTCCACTAGATCGCAAACTCAATACGGCTGGTGAATCTACTCTTGGAAATTTAGTTGCTGATGCCCAGCGTACAACAATGCAATCTCAAATTGCACTTATGAATCCTGGTGGTATTCGTAATGACTTAGATGCTGGTGATATTACATGGGGAGAGATATATGGTATTCAACCATTCGGAAATCAATTAATAAAAGTAAATTTAACAGGTCAAGATATTCGTGATATTTTAAATCAACAATGGCAAAAAGACATAACAAGAATGCTTCAAATTTCAGGAATCCAATACACTTGGGATGCGAACAAGCCTAATGGAGAAAAAGTAACAAGTATTCGCCTAACAAATGGAGAAGAAATTATTCCTTCTCAAACTTACAGCGTCGTTGCGAACGCATTTCTAGCTTCAGGTGGAGATGGGTTTGTATCCTTTAAAAACGGTAAAGATGCTGAAACAGGACCAACTGATTTTGAAGCATTAGTAGATTATATAAAAAAATCAAAAGAACCAATTCAATCTGTTATTGATGGAAGAATTCAAAAAATAAATTAGATTTTTATTAGTCTCAAAAACAAATAGATTACCTGTACGCTAACTTTTTCGTGTGCAGGTAATCTATTTTTTATGGGCTTGAAATAAAGTCTTACTGTGGCCAATGGGTATACCGTCTAGATGCAGAGTGCAGAAAACAATGGAGTAGACAAAAAATAACCCCTAAATTAACTCTATGATGAAGAGACTACAAATAATTAAAATTTGGAACTTCATATTAGCCCAATATTAACTACACTATAATGGATTGAAGCTCATGTAGTTTTATATTCGTATGAGTGAATTAAGGATTTCTTAAGAACCTATTAAGAAATAAGTGAGTTTGAGGAATTAGAATAAATGTATCTTAACAGTAATAAGAGAGGTAATGGTATTAAACGGTAGTCCTTATAGTATGTCAAAAATTAATAAATTAGTATTTCAGGAGGTTTTTATGAAAAAGAAAATAATTATTGCACTTAGTGCTTCTGCTATAATACTGACTAATTTTGTAGGAAGTACTTATGCAGATTCGAAAATAGAAGTTTCTGTTACAGCTCCCTACAATACAAATCAAATAGCGGGATGGTTAGAAGCACATGCAAAGCCTTTAAAAACAACTAATCCAACTGCATCTCTTAATGATTTAAAACCACTTAAGAATATGGTAGGTTCAGCTTCAATCGTAGGTTTAGGTGAAGCAACACATGGGGCTCATGAAGTTTTTACGATGAAACACCGTATTGTTAATTACTTAGTATCTGAAAAGGGCTTTACCAACTTAGTTTTAGAAGAGGGGTGGGACAGAGCTTTGGAACTTGATCGATATGTTCTTACTGGTAAGGGAAACCCAATCCAACATCTATCACCTACATTTAAAACGAAAGAAATGTTGGATTTACTTGATTGGATTCGGCAATATAATGCTAATCCAAAACATAAATCTAAAGTGCGTGTCATCGGGATGGATATTCAATCAGTAAATGAGAATGTTTATAATAATATAATAGAATATGTAAAGAGGAACAATTCAGATCTTGTGCCTAGAATAGAAGCGAAGATAAAAGGTCTTATTACTGTAACAAAGGATATGAATACTTTTGAGATTCTTTCGAAAGAAGAAAAAGAAAAGTATATTTCAGATGCTAAACAAATCAGTGCTTTATTAGAACAAAATAAAAGTTATCTAAATGGAAAATCCAAAGAGTTCGCATGGATAAAACAAAATGCCCGTATTATTGAACAGTTCACTACAATGTTAGCGTCACCTCCTGATAAAACATCGGATATTTTTTTGAAACATGATATCGCAATGTATGAAAATGCGAAGTGGACTGAAGAACATTTAGGAAAAACCATTGTATGGGGACATAATGGGCACGTTTCGAAAACAAATATGATTCCTTTTATATACCCTAAAGTAGCTGGGCAGCATTTAGCAGAATACTATGGGAAACGGTATGTATCTATTGGAACATCAGTTTATGAAGGACAATATAATGTTTATAATAGTGACGGTGAATTTGGCCCTTATGGAACATTAAAATCAGATGATCCAAACAGTTATAACTACACCTTCGGACAAGTTAAAAAAGATCAATTTTTTATTGATTTACGTAAGGCGAACGGAGTGACAAGAACTTGGTTAAACGAACAACATCCAATTTTCGCGGGGATAACTACCGAAGGGCCTACTATACCTAAAACTGTTGATATATCATTAGGGAAATCATTTGATATACTTGTTCAAATTCAAAAAGTGAGTCCATCTCAAGTGCATCAATAAAAGTAGAATCATATGTCTTAATGACAACGTGATAAATGTTTCATATAGCGCTATGAAATTTTGTTATATAGCAAGAAAAATAATCATATTAGAAAAAATCAGCAATGTAACTTGTTAAGAGTAAAAAGAATATTCAATATTTAAAGCGCGAAAAAACACTGAAGCGACATCGGTGTTTTTTTGCACTTTCGAGCACAGATGCTACTGCAATCCTATTATTATAGAAACGATTTCGAATGTAAGGAATTCGTAAGGGATAGGTAAGGAAAAAGAGATTTTCATTGTGTAGGATAAAAATATAAGGAGGCGTGAAGGGGGGGGAAGTACGGCCTACATATAAAACAATCAGTAACAAGAGTGTTTTGTGAAAATAATGAGTACAATGATTGCAAATGCATTGTTGCTTTTTCATCATTGGGAGAATGGATAGCTGTTTGGTTCGTATATGACACAGCTATCAACTATCTATACAATTTTAATAGAAGAGAGGAATGCTTTATGAAAACACGCAGTAAAATTACATGTGCAAGTCTAGCACTTTTAATAGCTGGAAGTTCTCTGTTATACATACCACCAGCCTCAATTGTAAAAGCAGAACCCACGCAAAATGTATCTAGTTCGTTACAAACAAGTGCTCAAAGCGATCGTACTTCCGTTAAGAAAGCAATGCGGGATACACTGCAACTAGGATACCCGGGAATACTCGCTCAAATTTCTAAGGGTGGTAAAACTTGGAGTTATACTGCTGGGGTAGCGGATCTGAGAACTAAGAAACCAATGAAAGCAGATTTTCGCTTTCGTATTGGCAGTGTGACGAAAACGTTCATTGCAACAGTTCTACTTCAATTATCTGGAGAGAACCGTTTAAATTTAGACGACCCTATTGAAAAATGGTTGCCTGGTGTCATTCAAGGAAACGGATATGATGGTAACCAGATTACGATCCGGCAACTATTGAATCATACAAGTGGTATTGCTGACTATATAAATTCAAAAGATTTTGATATTACGGATATAAAAAAATCGTATACGGCTGAAGAATTTGTAAAGATGGGGATTTCTCTTCCACCAAACTTTGCTCCAGGGAAGGGTTGGTCTTATTCAAACACAGGATACGTAATACTGGGGATCCTTATCGAAAAAGTAACAGGAAACAGCTATGCGGAAGAGGTTGAAAATCGGATTATTGAACCGCTTGATTTGTCAAATACATTCCTACCTGGCAATTCAAGCGTGATTCCAGGCACCAAGCATGCACGTGGATATTTGCAACTAGACGGAGCCAGTGAGCTAAAAGACGTTACTTATATTAACCCAGGTAGCTCGGATGGAGATATGATTTCTAATGCTGACGACTTAAACAAATTCTTCTCTTACTTACTCAGTGGCAAATTACTGAAGGAACAGCAACTAAAACAAATGCTTACTACAGTTCCTACAGAAAGAGAGGGAACTAGATATGGCCTTGGAATTCTTGAAATTAAGCTTCCGAACGGTGTTACGGTATGGGGACACAGGGGTGCCGTTCCAGGGTTTTCCACTTTTGTTGGTGGAACACTTGGAGGAAAACGTACATTTGCTATCAATGCGAACAGTTTAAACATTCATAATCCGGAATTTTTTAAAGATATTTTACTTGCTGAATTTAGCAAGTAGGAAAAACAGATAAATTTTATCATTTGTAATTTCCATCGGAATAGATTATCGCTTGAAATGAGTATAGAGGGGGTTAAGTATATAGAAACACTCAAACCAACTATAAGAGATGGCTAAGTAAAAGGTTTGGTTTATGCATTGGTCGTTTAAAAGAGCAACACATATAATGGGTGATTATTATATATACTATTGTATTTGTATGGGTATTGTCACTAATTGTAAATTTATATAAATTGCGAAGTCTAATTTAAGACTTCGCAATTTTTTCGTTTAACAGCTTTTATTGTGAAGCTATTTACAATAGAAAAAAGGAGGATGTAACTAGTTATGTGGATACTACTGTATGATTGGTGCAACGAATTGTGACTCTAACGTATTTGAAAGATCTGATAAATTCAACGTTTATCGTCCTGACATTGATATTAAAAAGGCATTTAGTGGTACTGCAAAACAACTTGCTTTTGGATCAAGTATCTATAATTGTGTAGGAGCAGCATTTGTAAAATTAGAAATTGAACTAGATTCAACCATCAAAGATAATATTAGCGGAAAAAAATTGAGGGACATCAAGGATTTTGTGAAGAGGACTTCAAAAATGAAATACTATTGTAATAAGCTATATTTTTATTATTAATTGAAAGTTATTACTCTGTAAATTCAGTCATTTATTATATAACTGAGTGCATAAAAAATGAACCGAATTCTAATAAATAACGTAAAAGCTAAAAGAGTTTTGCTTTGGGAACATCTCAAAATAGTGAACTACCCACCACTTAGTACCTCTTACGAGCTTACTTGAAGTAGGGGCTTCTCGGTTCATCGCTACTTTTGATAGCTAACGAATTTGTCCTAGGACAGCCGAGCTAACTCCCTTGTTCCAAAGGTTATTTTGTTACTATTTATGCCAACACTAATAAGCGGATGGCTTCTTTTTTGATATTGATCGCTGCGTTATAGTCGCGACTGATTGTGAGTCCACACGAACACGCATAGGTGCGTTCACATAATGGCATTTCTTTTTTATTTCCACAATTACTACACATCTTTGTAGAAGGAAACCATTTATCTATTTTTACAAGCTGTTTTCCTTGTTCTTGTAGCTTATATGCTAAAAATGTCGTGAACATCCTCCAACCGTTGTCCGCTACACTCTTACCAAATCTAAATGCTCGTGACATTCCTTTCATATGTAAGTCTTCGATTGCTACAACATCAAAATTCGCAGCTAATTCTTTAGACTTACGATGAAGAAAATTTTTACGTTGATTGGCGACCTTTTCATGCAATTTCGTTACACGAATGCGTTGTTTATTCCAGCGTTCTGAACCTTTCACACGTCTTGCTAATACTCGTTGTGCCTTCGCTAATTTCTCTAACATCTGACGATAAAAGTGAGGATAATTGGCTTTCTCATCTTCGCTACTCACATACAATTCAGCCATTGCGAAGTCTAATCCAACTAAAGTTTGTACTTCTTTTTGTACAATCTCTTTTTCATATTCAGTCAAGATGGACACATAGTATTTGCCAGTAGGTGTCATCGAAATCGTACACGATTTGATGATATGTTTTGGCGGGATTTCTCTATGCTGCTTCAGTTTCACCATTTTCAACTTTGGTAATTTGATATAACCATGAAATAACATAATATTTCCGTTTACTCGATTCGTTGTATAGGATTTTCTACTCTTTTTACTTTTGAATGTAGGAAAATCACTTTGACCACTAAAAAAATTCTTATACGCAGTTTGCAAGTTTAATTGCGCGTTGGCTAATGCCAATGAATCAACTTCTTTCAACCATTCATACTCTGTCTTATATTTTGCAGGAGTAGGGAATTTTTGTTTCTTCAGTTCTTCCTTGTTCCCTTTATATTTTTCATATACTTCTTTTCGTTCAGCCAGCATTTTGTTATACACAAAACGTACACACCCGAATGTTTTTCGTATGAGATGTGCTTGTTCTTCTGTTGGATACAGACGAAATTTATACGCCTTATTCTGCTTTGGCATATCCATTCACCTCATTTTCCATAAGCTATGACGGTGATCACACAACCTGAACACTACAAGATTATTATCTACTTTCATTGTTATATCAAAATTCCCCTCTTATAAGACTGATTATATCAGAGGCGAAATAAATAGGAAAACCCAATGTTTGGCTACGCTAAACCGAAATTCATCTCCCACCTGCCGCTAGACTATCGTCTTTCACACGCCTGAGGAAGGAGACTTCTTTCGGATAATATGTTAAAACCCAAATTTCTCAATTTAATGCTGAGATATTTGGGTTTTTCTGAAGTAATCAATTTTTTAAAAAATTTTTAGAAATTTAAAGATAAAGTATTGTATACATGTAAGTATGATTAAAAATGAAAAGTTGTAAATGCTAAATTTAATTAAATACGCTTTACTCTCTTTACCATTGGCTTGAGTGAATAGTTTATAGGAAATTACACTGGCTAAAGATGCGATAATTGTTCCAAGCCCTCCAATATTTACTCCTAGTAATAAAGCTTTCCAATCAGAAGTAAAGTTTGATAGAAGAATTGAAGTAGGAAAATTGCTAATCAATTGACTCAAAAATATGGAACTAAAGAAGACTGAAGTATCTCCTCTTAAATTAGCGCGAGCAAAGGTCTCCAGCGCATCAGAATGAGAAATGTTTCCAATAAAAATAAAAAAACAGACAAAGGTTATTAGAAGAAAGTAATCAACCTTTAATAGTAAGTTTCTATCTAACGTAAAAGCTGCCATCAATGTAACTATTAGCGCAATGTAATAATTAATGAAACCAAAAATAGATGCAATGATAGTGATAAGTATCAAAACCCAGATGGTAGCTTTTTTTCGATTCTTCACGGTAATAACAGGTAGTTCTATTTTTAAATCTGTTTTTTGAAGTTTTTGAGTAAATATAAACAACAAACTAATTCCAAGTACAGCTAAAAGCAGGATTGAACCTAAAAATGGGATGAGCTTAATTCCATAGTAAGAATATAAGTATAAATTTTGTGGGTTTCCCATAGGCATCAAGCTACTACCGATGTTTGCCGCAATTGTCTGCAGGATGATTGTATCCATCATGTTTATTTGTGTTTTTTTACTAATGACAAGTGTTATTGGTACAAAAGTGAGGAGAGCGACATCATTTGTTACAAACATGGAGCAAATAAAGCATAACAAAATTAGAATAATAGATATTGACCTGCTGTTATTGCATTTATTTAAAATCGCAATGGCAAGTTTTTCTAATATCTTTAGCTGTTCCAAGGCCTTAATGGCTACCATCAGATTAAATAAGCTAATTAACACTTCAAAGTTAATATATTCGATCTTTGGCGAATATATGAAGCAGCTTACAATTGCTAGTATCAGTGAAATGGTAAGTACTAAATCCTTTTTTAAAAATTCGAATTTCATAAGGAGTCTTTTTTTATTTTGAACAAATACTATTTCTTTCACAATACACCACCTGTAATTTATGTTAGTAAATATACGTTTTTGGGGATAACTCGATATTGCTAGAAAAGAGGATGACATAAGGCCCTAAATAAGAGTTTTGTAATGTTTCATCCCTTCAACAAAATCCTTTTTTTCTTAGTGTCTTTAATGTTGTAAATATGTGCAATATAGACGAATCCAGCTAGGGGGATTAATTGAGAAAACAAATGTTTTTTGTATGATACCATAAATAAATTAAATGTTTTATTTTTTAAATATTCCTATAATATTCTGGTGATTCTTGATTTCAAATAATTTATATGAACTTCTAAAAGAGAAAAAGTATGCATGTTTATATGAAGAAAATAGAGGCTTGTCAAAGGTTAGGTAGAACAGAATCCGCGACGTTTGGATACTGTATAAAATTCACAAAATCTCACTGTTTTTTAGATGAAAAATCTTAAAATATTTTTTTATTTTTATAAAAATCTGTACTTTTTCGTAACATTCTGTACTTTTAATTATAAATTAAAGACAAGCTTCTCTTAGTTGAAGTTTGAAAGCGCTTCATAGTTTTTCTATAAATTTTTTATCTAGCCTATTTTTGAGATTAGTAGTGAGAAAGGAGATATTTTCATGTTCTTGAGAAAATTAACAAATAACCAGTTAATCACTATTGATTTTATGATTTAAATGTAAATCACCGGTAAACGAAACAAACATAATAGTACAACAACATTAGTGGATAAGAATATTAGTTTTACAGAAGGGGATAGAGCAACGGGTGTATAAACGTTAAGTTCTTCAAAATTTCAGTTTTACAGTTACATGTTGTGATGTTTGCTTAACAGGTCAATCCTATTAATATAGAAAACTTTTATCCTTGTTGTATTTGAATATGAAAGAGGTATTTATACCAGGAAATATAGGTGATTTTATATAGATTATGATATAAAAAATTTGTTATGGAGTGATAATATGGAAAGTTTTTTTGTAGATTTAGTCGGATCAACAAATGATTTTTTATGGTCTAAATTGTTAATTATTATGCTTGTTATTTGCGGAATTTATTTTACATTTAAATTGAATTTTGTACAGTTTCGAATGTTAAAAGAGATGGTCCGTGTATTAATGGAGGGGAAAAGTGGTTCTAAAGATCAAATCTCTCCTTTTCAAGCGTTTTGTATTGGTATGGCAGCCCGCGTTGGGACAGGGAATATTACAGGAATTGCTATTGCAATTGCATTAGGTGGTCCTGGAGCTGTATTTTGGATGTGGATTATTTCTATTATTAGCTCGGCATCTAGTTTTGTCGAAAGCACATTAGCACAGATATATAAAGTAAAAGATAAAACTGGTTTCCGCGGTGGTCCATCCTATTATATGGAAAAAGGGTTGAATAAACGTTGGATGGGAGTATTATTCTCTATTTTAATCACAATTACTTTTGGACTTGTATTCAATTCAGTACAATCAAATACAGTTACAATTGCTTTTCAAAACTCATTTGGTACAGATCGTCTAACAGTTGGGATAATCATGGCCATTGCTTTTGCTGCGATTATTTTTGGTGGTGTACAACGTATTGCAAAAATGGCTGAATACAAGGTGGTATTTTTAGCGGTATTATACATTGGAGTTGCATTATTTGTTGTAGTTACCAACATATCAAAAATGCCGGAAGTTCTTTCTCTTATTGTTCAAAACGCATTTGGTTTTAAACAAATAGCAGGCGGTTCAATTGGTGCAGCACTTATGAATGGAGTTAAACGCGGTTTATTCTCAAATGAAGCTGGTATGGGAAGTGCACCAAACGTTGCCGCAACAGCAACAACAAGTCATCCGGTGAAACAAGGACTGATTCAAGCATTTGGTGTATTAACGGATACACTAATCATTTGTACTAGCACCGCCTTTATTATTTTGCTGTCTGATGCATATAAACAACCGGGGTTAAATGGTATTGCACTTACACAAGCAGCATTAAGTGAACACATAGGTCCTTGGGCATCGGGTTGTCTTGCTATCTTTGTTTTTTTATTTGGATTTGGTGCGTTAATTGGCAACTATTATTATGGTGAAACAAATATTCGCTTCTTACATACAAGTAAAGTGTGGTTAATGATATACAGAATAAGTGTGTTGGCTATGATTGTATTTGGTTCTGTTGCAAAGATCCAAATTGTATGGGATTTAGCGGATTTATTTATGGGCTTTATGGTTATTATTAATTTAATTGCTATTACCTTACTTTCAAAAGTAGCATTTGCGGCGTTACAAGATTATATAAACCAGAAAAAAGCTGGTAAAGATCCTATTTTTTATAAAGAAAACATTAAAGGACTTGAAAATATTGAATGTTGGGATAGTTATGAGAAAACTTCAAAAAAGAAAAGTGTGTAATAAGAAAAATATTCAGACTGCAATATGTCTGAATATTTTTCTTGGTTCTAGTGCAAATAGTATCGATGATATTAAAGAAAAAAGTATTTTATATAAAGCTAATAGTACGGGGGAATATTTTTAAATGATAAAAGATTATAGCGTTCAAATTGAAGGTCAAGAAAAAGTTTGCTTAGATCAATGGGTAGCTCATTATCGAACGTATGCAGCTAAGGGACGAAGCGCCAGTTATATTCCAGCTTTGGGAGAAATAAATGTATCGCAGTTAGGTATTTGTATAGTAAAGCCAGATGGAACAATGATAAATTCAGGAGATTGGGAGGTACCCTTCACATTACAAAGTATATCAAAAGTAATCGGTTTTATAGCCGCTTGTTTAAGTCGTGGTATTTCTTATGTATTAGAACGAGTTGACGTAGAGCCAACTGGAGATGCTTTCAATTCAATTATTCGTTTAGAGATACATAAACCAGGAAAACCTTTTAATCCTATGATTAATGCTGGAGCGATTACGATAGCTTCACTTTTGCCAGGGACATCAGTGCAAGAAAAATTAGAATCTATATACGTATTAATTGAGAAAATGATAGAGAAGCGTCCTGCTATTAATGAAATAGTATTTCAATCGGAATGGGAAACGGCTCATCGTAATAGAGCATTAGCATACTATTTAAAGGAGAACGGTTTTCTAGAGTCAGATGTGGAGGAGACACTAGAGGTTTACCTAAAACAATGTTCGATTGAAATAAATACAGAAGATATTGCCTTAATAGGGCTTATACTAGCA
This sequence comes from Bacillus sp. AY18-3, assembly GCF_008042305.1. Lineage (NCBI taxonomy): Bacteria > Bacillati > Bacillota > Bacilli > Caryophanales > Bacillaceae > Bacillus > Bacillus sp. AY18-3. The sequence goes on from NZ_QKQR01000032.1 coordinate 59,125, forward strand.
CATGACGGATATCATCCTATGCGCAAAGAACAAGTGCTCCCTAAAGAAGTAGCTAGGTTAACAAAAGCTTTAATGCTTACTTGTGGAATGTACAATGCTTCTGGCAAATTTGCTGCTTTCATTGGATTACCAGCTAAAAGTGGGGTATCCGGCGGAATTATGACACTTGTTCCCTCAAAATCTAGGAAGGATTTACCGTTCCAAGATGGATGTGGTATTGGTATTTACGGACCGGCTATTGATGAATATGGGAATAGTTTACCAGGAGTTATGTTGTTAGAACATATTGCAAAAGAATGGGATTTAAGTATATTTTAAAAAGGAGCACAGATATTTTGGTGTCAGAGCGAGTCCAAAAGTGTTCAGACCTTATATTGTGTCTGAACATTTTTGAGTTATAAAGTATCTTTCTAAAGTAGAAGAGTGTAATAAATACTCACAATCTGTAATGCTTTCGTTTATATCTTATTTATCAGTTTTTGAAAAAAATAGAGTAAGTGTTGTATTAATGCAAATAGGTTTGTATACTGACTGTTAGGCGAAAGTGAGAAGTGATTATTTTGAATCTTAGTAATTTAGTAAAAAAAGACATCTATATTCTCGTTTTAATGATACTTACAGTACCCTTAGTAGGTGAAATAAAGTCATTTCCCTTAAATGAAACATTTAGAATGAGCTTTGGTGCACCAACATTTTTCTTTTTTTTGTTATTGTTTCGACGAGTTCCAGCATTTTTACCGGGTTTTTTAACAGCAATAGTTGTGGTAGTATTTCGTATCTCAATGGATGTCATTATAAAGGGAAATATGGATTGGTTAGCTGCTTTTCATACCCACTATCCTAGTTTTTTCTTTTATTTTACGTATTCGTATCTCTTTCATTTAGCAAAAATCAAACGTTTTTATCATCAACCACTAATGATTGGTTTTATTGGTTGCATGATTGAAATACTGTCAGACTGTGTGGAATTAATGATTCAATATTTCGTATTAAAAACATCAATCACATCTGAGGCAATAAATGAGATCATTGTTATCGCATGTTCCCATAGTTTTATAGTTCTAAGTTTTTTCAATATGATGAAATTGTATGAAGCGCAATCAAGGGAGAGACACATAAAAAAACAAAATGAACATATGCTTATGCTCATCTCTAATTTATATGAAGATGCTGTGCATTTAAAAAAAACATTACAAGATGCTGAGAATATAACAAAAAAATCCTATGATTTATATAAAACCTTAGACTCTTTTGAGCATAAACAGATGGATTTTCAGTTTCAGGATTTAAGGCAACAGGCATTACAAATTGCTGGCGAGGTCCATGACGTTAAAAAGGATAACCAACGCATTTTTGCGGGACTTTCAAAACTAATTTCTGATGAAAGTTTTACAGATTATATGTCTGTACATGAACTGGTAAACATCATTATACGGGCAAATACGAAATATGCACGGTTGCTAGAGAAAGATATCCAATTTGTGTATAAAATTGATGGTGTGCATCCTCATTATCATATTTATACAATCTTATCTATTATAAATAATATCGTTATAAACGCTGTAGAAGCTATCCAAGGTATGGGAATCATCACAATTGACATTAATAAAGACCATCATTTTGTTGAATTTCGAGTAGGAGATAACGGTCCAGGTATTTCTTCAAAATATAAAGATTCAATTTTTGAGCCTGGTTTTACTTCTAAATATGATGATTTAGGCAATCCATCGACAGGCATCGGACTATCGTATGTTAAAGAAATGGTCGAACAACTAGAAGGTGATGTTACGCTTGAGGACAGAACCGAAGGAAAAGGATCAATTTTTATAATTAGATTAGGGATTGATCATATAATTTCGAAAGGGTGATTCTATGTATTTTTATATAGTAGATGATGAAAAAGCGGTTCGCTCAATGTTGGCTCAAATTATCGAGGATGAAGATCTTGGAGAGGTTATAGGAGAAGCTGAGGATGGTTTATCTTTAGAGCAACACATGCCAATCCTTAAAAAGATTGACATTTTATTTATCGATTTGTTAATGCCGATTCAAGATGGAATAAAAACAATTCGTCAAATAAAGCCTTCGTTTAAAGGGAAAATCATCATGGTTTCTCAAGTAGAATCAAAAGAGCTAATTGCTGAAGCTTATTCGCTTGGCGTTGAATACTATATTATTAAGCCAATTAACCGGATTGAAGTCTTAACAGTTGTTCGGAAAGTCATTGAACGAATTCGTTTGGAAAAATCGATAAAAAACATTCAAGAATCGCTTAATATGGTATTAAAATTGGATAGTAATTCAAGTGTGCAAGAAAAATACCGTAATGAAAAACATTTAAATACTTTTAATCACTTTCAAAATTCCATTCATTTTCTTTTGTCTGAATTAGGAATAGCCAGTGAAAGTGGAAGTAAAGATTTAATGGATATGCTAGATTATTTATATAAATATGAACAAGATAACACGTTGGAACAAGGTTTTCCCTCACTAAAAGAGATTTTTATGAATTTAGCTCAAAAAAAACTTGGGGATTCAGCTGAAGACGCCGAGTTAAAAAGGTTTATAGAAGCTTCCAAACAACGGATTCGGAGAGCAATTTATCAATCATTAAACCATTTAGCTTCCCTTGGACTTACTGATTTTTTAAACCCGAAGTTCGAAAATTATGCTTCTAGATTTTTTGATTTTACTACCGTAAGGAGAAAGATGACAGAATTGAATAATGAACCAACAGTACCTGCTCGTATTGATACGAAAAAATTTATTCAAGTTCTTTATTTTGAAGCAAAACGAATACACTTGGAATTAAGATGATAAACTCTTGCTCATTATTATTTTCAATTAATAGATTGATAGTTGTTTTCATGTTATTTGTTTTATATAGTCTTTCTAAGAGAGTAGTTTCCTTTATTTCATATTGGTTTTAAAATCAGAAAATTATGTATAAATTTGGTAGAAATGTACTAAATTGGAACAAAAGAATATGTATTTTTTACACATTAATATTCATTTAAAAAACGAGTATTTCTAAAATAAAATATAACTACATAGTAAGTTGAATTGAAAAAAAGATGCTATCTTCTAGCATCTTTTTTTCTTTAAGAGAAAATATCATTGATACTTATATTATTTGAAATTCAAATGCAGGCATATAAATAAAGGAAAAGGAGATAATATTTAACAAATTATAATTGGAAATGGTATTTTAGGTCAGAAATGTTTTTATACTAATTAGGTTATTGGTACTAAATAAGCATAATGTCTCGCTTTTCTGCTCTTTAATCTTACAGTTATTTTTTATTAAGTACATACCGTTCTTTAGAAGTCTCAATCCTAGCAGAGTATATAAATTGGGTGATAAACATGTGGAACATAATTACTTCTTATCTTCCAGATTGGAAAGTCTTTGTACAAGCTTTTATCTTGTTTTTAATTCCGTATACTATCTCAAGATTTTTTCATTGGGTTCGTATGTCAGAGAAAGAGTGGGAAGAATGAGTTGGTGGAAGTCAAGAGACAAACAAGTGAAGAAAAATAATATTCAAAGTAAAACGAAACAAGAGTATAAACCTTCTCAAAATGCAACCGTTCATTTCACAAATGATTTTGCCTCTAACTTAGAACTTATAAAGCAACAGATCGGGCATAATTCTGATGTTCGTTTTCGGAAGTTTAATATTGGACGCACAGATATTCAAGCTGGGATCATTTTTGTTGATGGTCTATCAGATAAAGAGATCATTGACAAACACATTATGAAGTTACTAATGGATGATTTTTCTGACGAATATAAAAATGAATCTTCTTATGTGGAGGGGACTGTTTCAAAAGAATATATTAAAAATAAAGTTCTTACAATTAGTGAAGTAGCAGAAGTCCATTACATAAAAGATTTGATATCCAAAGTATTGATAGGTTCAACAGCTCTCTTAATTGATGGTTTAGCAGATGTGTTTATTCTTGGTACAACAAAAGCAAATAAACGAAACATTGAAGAACCAGTATCAGAGGCATTAGTCAGAGGGCCACGGGTCGGTTTTACTGAAGTATTAAGTGATAATACCTCACTTTTGCGACGGCATTGTGCGGATGAGAACTTATCATTAGTAAAGCTACCAGTAGGAGAACGTGCAAAGAAAGAGTTAGTTATCGCATTTATTAAAGATCTTGCTAGTACAGAATTGGTGGATGAAATAAAAAACAGAATTCAGAAAATTGACATAGACAGTGTACTCGAATCTGGTTACATAGAGCAACTCATTGAAGATAATTATCTCAGTCCTTTTCCGCAGATTCAAAATACAGAACGACCTGATCGTGTTATTAGTGCTTTGATGGAAGGTCGAGTAGCTATTTTGTTAGATGGAACACCATTTGTTTTAATTGCTCCAGTTACATTTAGTATGCTGCTGCAATCACCAGAAGATTATTATGAAAGGTGGATTCCTGGTACGCTTCTCCGCTTATTACGCTTCATGACAGCTTTTGTTTCATTATTTGCTCCAGCACTGTATATTTCTTTTATTTCATTTCATCCAGGGTTAATTCCCACTAAGCTTGCTATTTCTATTATCGGATCGCGAGAAGGAGTTCCTTTTCCCGCTTTAATAGAAGCGTTAATTATGGAAGTAGCTATCGAAGTTTTACGAGAAGCAGGTTTACGTCTGCCTAAACCGATTGGACCTGCAATGGGAATTGTGGGCGGTTTAATAATTGGTCAGGCTGCCGTAGAAGCAGGAATTGTTAGTCCAATAATGGTTATTGTTGTTGCGGTAACAGCTATTTCTTCTTTTACTATTCCGCAATATAGTGTGGGAATTACGTTACGCATTCTTCGTTTTGTAGCTATGTTTTGTGCTGCGATATTTGGCTTGTATGGTGTTATTCTCTTCTTTCTTTTACTTTGCAGTCATTTAGTGAAACTGAAAAGTTTTGGCGTTCCTTATACTAGCCCTGCTGTTCCGTATCGATTTAGTGACTGGAAAGATTTTATGGTTCGCATGCCATTAAAAATAATGAGACGTCGACCGAAAATACTGCATACTAAAAAAACTATCCGCAAAAGGTAGCTGATGACGAAAGGAAGTGGCCTTCAGTGATTACTGAACCTAAAGACCGAATAACAACTTCGCAAGTAGTTGTTATTATTGTAAATTACATACTTGGAACAGGAATCCTCACTCTGCCCAGAGCATCTGTGGAAAAAGTGAAAACACCAGATGTATGGCTAAGTGTGATATTAGGTGGGATACTCGCAATGGTTTCAGGAGTAATTATGGTCAAATTAAGTCAGCAGTTTCCAGATAAAACATTTTATCAATACAGTCAAGATATTGTAGGGAAATGGATAGGCAGGTTTCTTAGTTTTCTTATTATAGGGTATTTTCTTACAACCTCAGCATTTCAAATTCGTTCAATGGCAGAAGTAATAAGCTTTTTTTTGCTCGAAGGAACTCCCACATGGGCCATTATTATGCCTTTTATGTGGATAGGTCTCTATTTGATTATGAGTGGTATTAACTCGATTGCACGGATGTTTGAAATAATATTTCCTATTACTTTTTTTATTTTTTTACTCATTTCCTTTATGAGTATCGGAATATTCGAGATAGATAATCTCCGTCCCGTATTGGGTTTGGGGATTAAACCAGTGTTAGATGGGATAAAAACAACGTCTCTCGCATATACAGGTCCTGAAATTATGTTAATTCTTTTGGTGTTTATGGAACAACGAAAGAAAGCAGTAAAAGCTATTTTAGTTGGAATTTCAATTCCGTTAATCTTTTATGTAATAACTGTTGTAATAGTCATTGGTGCCTTATCAATTGACGGAGTTGTAACAAGAACATGGCCGACAATTGACCTTATGCGTAGTTTTGAGATTTCTGGTTTGATATTTGAACGTTTTGAATCTTTACTGCTTGTAATATGGATTATGCAAATATTTGCTACCTATACGATTAGTTACTATGCAGCTGCATTAGGATTAGCGCAACTCTTTAAAAAGAGTATTCATCCGTTTATTTTTGCTTTGATTCCAATCATTTACATCATTGCTATGACTTCGAAAAATATAAATGACTTGCTTAAATTGGGGGATATGCTCGGTAATGCTGCTTTATTTTTATTTGGTTTACTGCCACTGCTTCTTCTTATTATTACGCGATTAAAAGGAGGAGTAGTGTGAAAAAGAAATTTAATTATATGCGGTTCTATTTAGTTTTGTTATGGGCGCTTTTGCTTCTATTTTTAACAGGATGTTGGAGCAGTAAAGAAGTAGAAGAGTTGAGTTTAACTGCAGGTATAGCACTAGATAAAGGGAAGGATTCAACAATTGAGAAAGAGGATGAGGAAGGAGGTTATCCTAAAAGAAATCTTATAACAGCTACTTATCAAATTGTTAGTTCGCAAGCACAAAGTAAAGGAAACGGACAACAAAAACGTTATATAAATGTTTCTGAGACCGGTGATTCCATTCATCAAATTGTTCGTGAGTTTTCATTAAAAAGAGAGAGCACAATGTTCAGCCCACATTTAAAAAACATTGTTATTAGTGATAGTCTTGTACGTACATACAGTTTAGAACAATTACTTGAACAGTATCTCCGTGACAATGAAGTTCGGCTTAGCTGTATGCTCTTAATTAGCAAGGGTCTAGCGAAGGAGGTACTGGAATCAAACAAAAAAGGAGAAATCCCAGCATTTCGTTTGTCTGGAATTGCAGATAATAGAAATAGAACAACAAGGATTTTACCTCCTGTATCGCTCGCTAAATTGGAAGGAAAGATGCGGTCAGGGTCTAGTTTTCTTTTGCAAAATGTAATCTCGATAAATGGGGAAACAAAATTTGCAGGAGCTGCTGTAATTAAAGGGAAGACAAAAAAGTTGATGGGCTTTTTAAATGAACAGGAATTGGAAGGAGTAGTATGGATAAACGGAAAAAGGAATGGTGGTGTGGTAAAAACTTTTGATAAAGAATCAAAGAAACTCATTATATACGAAATAAAGTCAATAAAAAGCAAAATCATACCACATGTTAATGGAAATAATATTTCCTTTGATGTAAACATTGAATCAGAAGGGCGTTTATCTGAAAATTGGATGCAATCAGGAAAAGATTTTGAAAATGAATTTTTAAAAAGGGAAGAAAAAGCTATTGAAAAAGAAGTAAAGCACTTAGTACATCATGTTACAAAAAAAATACAAAAAGAATATCAAGTCGATATGGCGGGTTTTGGCAACCAATTAAGAATTAAAAACCCGAGAACATGGGCGAAAGTCAAAAAAGATTGGGATCGTACATTTAGTAAAGTACCGATTAAATATCATATAAATGTAACTATACAAGATTATGGAGCGTCAAGTTTAAAACGGTGAGACGTCTTAATTGACCTTATATTTACACAAAAACAAAAGGTTACAAAAATTTTAATTTAAAAATTTTTGTAACCTTTTGTTTTTTTATGTCCTTCTTATTATAGATTAAAGAAATGATTTTATCCCGCTATTTGCCGGGCAGTAAGACCCCCACCTCAAAATTCAGCGAAAGCAAAGAAGTTATTAGAGGTATATGTAAGCTCTATATAGGAAGGAGAATTTTGAAATTCTATTGATAAACCAAGTAATTGTAATAGCCCTTATTTAGAATAATAATTGTAAAATCAATAAAATTTAGAGTAAAAGGAGCAAGAGCAAATTATTATGAATAAACAAATAGGATTCATCGGATGTGGAAACATGGGTATTGCTATGATAGGTGGGATGATTAAAAAAAATATAGTTTCTCCAGATCAAATAATTTGTTCAGATTTAAATGTCATTAATTTAAAAAATGCTAGTAATGAATATGGCATAACTATAACTACTAACAACAATGAAGTCGCTAACAGTGCTGACATTTTAATTTTATCAATCAAACCAGATTTATACTCATCGGTAATTAACCAAATAAAAGATCAAATAAAAAATGATGTAATCGTTGTAACTATTGCTGCAGGAAAAAGTATTAAGAGCACTGAGAATGAATTTGGTAGAAAGTTAAAAGTTGTTAGAGTAATGCCTAATACACCAGCACTTGTTGGAGAAGGAATGTCTGCGTTATGTTTTAATGAAATGGTTACAGAAAAAGATATAAAAGAGGTACTGAACATATTTAATATTTTCGGCCAGACGGAGGTCATAAATGAAAAACTAATGGATGCTGTTACATCTATTAGTGGTTCTTCTCCAGCATATGTGTATATGTTTATAGAAGCCATGGCAGATGCTGCTGTACTTGGTGGTATGCCGAGAAAACAAGCTTATAAATTTGCGGCTCAGGCTGTATTAGGTTCTGCAAAAATGGTATTGGAAACAGGAATACATCCAGGTGAATTGAAGGATATGGTTTGTTCTCCAGGTGGAACGACAATAGAAGCCGTAGCAGCACTAGAAGAAAAAGGTTTAAGAACAGCTATCATTTCAGCTATGAAACGTTGTACGCAAAAATCTATGGAAATGTCTAGTTTAACTAATAAGTGAGAAGTGAATTTATATAATATTTCAAATCTATTTAATGTAAAAGAAATATTATGAGGCTAGTGAATAACTAAGTAGATTTATATACAACACTAACGAGACGAACAAACCTTATTTTAAAGGGGATACAGAAAATATGAGTAATTTACTAAAAAAGAAATCCGTTAAACAATTGTTAGAGCATAATCAAAGCAAGACTTTAACGAAAACATTAGGAGCATTTGATTTAATTATGTTAGGGGTAGGCTCGATAGTTGGAACGGGTGTTCTTGTGTTAACTGGATTAGTAGCAGCAAGAAATGCTGGTCCAGCAGTTATTTTTTCATTTATACTTGCAGCAATTATATGTGGATTTATAGCATTATGTTATGCAGAAATTGCTTCCACACTCCCGGCGTCTGGTAGTGTATATACGTACTCATATGCAACAATTGGTGAGTTTGTTGCTCATCTAGTAGGTTGGTCTTTACTGTTAATATATATCGTGGCAACAGCGGCTGTCGCTGCTGGATGGACAGGCTATTTCCACAATTTAATAAAAGGATTTGGATTAGAGATACCTAAAGCTCTAGTAACGATTCCTTCGCATGGTGGTATTGTGAATCTACCAGCAGTAATCATTACATTGATATTAACATGGATGTTATCCCGTGGTACGAGGGAAAGTAAACGAATCAATAATATAATGGTATTGATTAAAATTGGAATGATTTTGTTGTTCATTACGGTTGGTATATTCTATGTAAAACCAATGAACTGGATACCAATTGCACCATACGGTTTAAGTGGGGTTTTTACGGGTGGAGCAGCTATTTTATTTGCCTTTACGGGTTTTGATATATTAGCAACTTCAGCAGAAGAAGTAAAAGATCCGAAACGTAATCTTCCCATCGGTATTATTGCATCATTAATCATATGTACAATTATTTATATTATGGTATGCCTTGTTATGACAGGAATGGTTTCCTATAAAGAATTAAATGTTCCTGAGGCAATGGCTTATGTAATGGAAGTTGTAGGACAAGGGAAAGTCGCTAGTGCAATTGCTGCAGGTGCTGTAATTGGCCTTATGGCTGTTATTTTTTCCAATATGTATGCAGCAACACGAGTATTCTTTGCAATGAGTCGTGATGGATTGTTACCGAAATCATTTGCGAAAGTTAATAAGAAAACTGGAGCACCTACTTTTATAACTGGATTGGCAGGAATAGGGAGCTCTATAATAGCTGGGTTTATTGACTTAAAAGAATTGGTTAATTTAGTTAATATCGGTAGTTTGGTGACGTTTGCATTAGTTTGTCTATCAGTTATTATTCTCCGTAAATCACACCCCAATTTAAAACGTGGATTTATGGTACCTTTTGTACCTGTATTACCAAGCATTTCAATTGTATGTTGTGTGTTTTTAATGCTAAATTTACCGTTAAGTACATGGGTGTACTTTAGTATTTGGATTACTATTGGGGCAGTAATATATTTCCTTTACTCGATAAAACACAGTAATTTAAATGAGGAAACGATCTCGAAATTACATGATAAAATTGCGAGATAATAATGATAGAAAATTTTATTAATAATCATATTGATAGTTGAGTAACATAGAAACAGTTTTTTGACATTTAGCAAGAAATAAAATGAAAAATCCTTGGACAGCTGAGTGCCTTTTTTAGAAACATTGCCTGTTTTTCATGATTTAAAACTAATAAGGAGAGGAAAGTATGAGTGAATTGCATTTTATGAGTCTAGAAGAACTGGATAATGAATTAGAAAAAGATGACAGTGGTATTTATTTTATTAAAGATTATAATGACAATATTATTTATATAGGCAAGGCTTTTAGTATAAAAAGTAGAGTATTAGCTCATTTTAATAGTTATTCCAATATTAAGGAATATGTACATTTATTTAATAAAGTAGCGTATCTTATTGAAGATAGTTTGTTAAAACGCTCATTGTTACAAGTTACTTATATGATTAAATATAAACCAGTATTAAACAAAGAAGTCCAAAAAGAATTCCCAAAGTTGTATACTCAATACATTAAGCGGACAAATAAAAAATCTATGTTGTTAGAAATGGATGAAGCTAAAGAAAAAGAGGGTGAGTTAAAGAATAAATTAGTAAAATTAGTTGGCGGAAAAACTATGTTTTATGACATAATTTCTCTGTTAAACAATGGATATAACTATCATGTCCTCGCAAAAGTATTGAGCATAGAACTTCAAACTTTAATTATAATAAAAGAACACCGAAACAAATTCCCGATACCACATAATTATAAGAGGACAATAAAGCATCAAGATATAATGTATGCTTTATCTGGAAAAAAGAATTTAAGTACTTCAAGGTTAAACACTTAACTTTAAAGTAGTAAATTCGTTGCTTGTAGCACTTCAACTAGATTGTGTCGCTGAAAGTTAGAAAGGTCAGTTTATTAAGTAGCCTCTGGGGAATGAGCCTAGTACAATATTGGGTTCATTCCCTTTGATTCTTCCTTGATTCTTTTATGATTATAGTACTTTATATACTTTGCTAATTCTTGTTTGAAATCTGTTATACTTCCAAATTCTTTCGATACAGAAATAGACATACAAAAACGCCATCCTTTCCTATGAATTTACAGAAAGAATAGCTATTTTTTCAAAAGTGAGTTCTTTTATTGAAAAGCTTTGGTTCTATATGACAGATAAAAGGAAAAGCGGCGCTAAAATAGCGGGGAGTCCTTGTTTCACGATAATTGATTTATTGGATGTGGAACCTCCGAAAATAGCTGCGATGATTTCCATACTATTCTGCCTCCGTTAGTCCTTAATATAAGTTTTATACTATTTCCATTTGGCAATTTTCTCAACAGGGAGACGATATGTAGCATATCCTTCGTTGGCTATTTTATCAATAGGTAGAATTATAACTGATACATAGCGCTCTTTTTCCAATCCAAAGAATGTATTGTTATTTTCTTTGTCATGCTCTCTGATTGGAGTGGAATCATATTTATGTGCAAGTGCTGTCAGCATGAACTGCATAGAGAGAAATACTAGATCAATCAGTATAGTTCCGCGATTTTTCTTGATATGGAAGTTTTTAAGAAGAGTATTTTGTATATACAAAATACTCAAATGTAATTTATAAATATGAAGTTAATAAAATAAATTTGGATTAATCCTATTCCAAAAGCTAATCCTATATATACCGTTTACAAATTAGTTGTCTAAGTATTTTTTAGTTTAAAGAGTGTAGTGTCTTCGTTCTTTATTGAATCAACTTTCAAATGTTGGTTCAATATTTTCTATTCTCTTGGAACTTAGTTCTCGTTTACTTCTCACAAAAGCAATAAAATCTATTATCTCTTCTGTTGACAGTGCTTCTCCATCTATTAAAAGTGTTGGATCTGAATCGTTTAGGAGTCTTGTAATATCAATTACATCTTTGTTTTGATGTGAATGTTCAATTCGACCTAATATATAATCTACAGACGTATCAAATAAATCGGCTATTTTAGATAAAGATTGTAATGAAGGTAATCTATAACCATTTTCATAACCAGCATAGGTGCTTTTCGCAATCCCAAGTCGATCTGCTGTCTCTTGTAAGGACCATTTTTGTTTTTTTCTTAATTTAGATAAACGTTCCAGCATTCGTCTCATACCCCATCTAATTTTATTAAATTAATTATAACATAGAAAAAGAATCAAGAATAGAAAAAAAGTACGCGTATTGAATACAAAAACTTGATTAATTCAAATTAAGTTCTATAATGATAAATATAAATACGCATTACGCGAACGATATATCGTTGTTTATTTTATGGAGGGGTTGTGTATGATGAAAATTTTATTACTTGCAACTGGTGGGACAATTGCATCTGTGGAGGGGAATGAAGGGCTTGTTCCAGGGGTGTCCGCTGAGGAATTATTGAATTATTTTTCGAAGTCGTCTCGAAACTTAGAAATAGATTGCAAAATCTTAATGAATATTGATAGTACCAATATGCAACCTGAGCATTGGAAGGAAATAGCTAATGCTGTTTTTAATCACTATGATGACTATGACGGGTTTGTGATTACACATGGAACGGATACGTTAGCTTATACATCTTCTGCGTTATCTTATATGCTTCAAGGTTTAAGAAAACCAGTTGTTTTAACAGGCTCACAAGTACCTATTAGTTTTAAAAAAACAGACGCAAAGAAAAATGTAGCTGATGCTCTTAGATTTGCCTGTGAGGATGTTGGCGGTGTGTTTATTGTTTTTGATAGTAGGGTGATTATTGGGACGAGAGCAGTTAAAATGCGAACAAAAAGTTATGATGCATTTGAAAGTGTGAATTATCCATATGTTGCTGAGGTAAATGAAGATGAAGTGAAATATCATTGGAAGCCAACGTCCTCCCATAATGAACTTTCAATAAATACTAATTTATGTACGGATGTTTTTCTTATGAAATTGTATCCAGGTACAAAGCCGGAGATATTTGATTGTTTGAAAGATTTGTATAAAGGGATTATTATTGAAAGTTTTGGTAACGGTGGATTACCTTTTGAAGGAAGGAACTTGCTTTCGAAAATTCAAGAGTTGACTGAAATGGGGATTGCTGTAGTGATTACTACTCAATGCCTGGAAGAGGGAGAAGACATACTTCTCTATGAAGTAGGACGGAAAGTGGTGCAACATCAAGTAATATTATCTGGTGATATGAATACGGAAGCCATCATAGCAAAATTGATGTGGACGCTTGGAAAAACTAATAAATTAGAAGAGATTAAAAAAATTATTGAAGAGCCTTTAGCCTACGATTTAACAATAAAATCTGATAAGGATTGGTAATAACTTCATATGATTTATTTAGGTTTTACATTTAATATAGGGGAGAAATTAAAATGTCAATAACAAACAAGAACATGCGAGTGGAGAAGGATTTTTTGGGAGGAAAGGAATTACCTACTGAAGCATATTACGGAATTCAGACTTTACGCGCTGATGAAAATTTCCCGATTACAGGGTATAAAATTCATGAAAGTTTAATTAGAGCGTTCGCAATTGTAAAAAAAGCTGCAGCGCTTGCTAATACCGATGTAGGAAGATTGGAATTGAACAAGGGCGGCGCGATCGCAGAAGCTGCTCAAGAAATTCTTGATGGAAAATGGCATGATCATTTCATCGTAGATCCAATTCAAGGCGGAGCAGGTACTTCAATGAACATGAATGCAAATGAAGTCATTGCCAACCGTGCTCTTGAATTATTAGGAATGGAAAAGGGAGACTATCATTATATTAGTCCAAATAGTCATGTAAACATGGCGCAATCAACAAACGATGCATTCCCAACGGCGATTCATATCGCAACATTAAATGCATTAGAAGGTTTATTACAAACGATGGGGTATATGCATGATGTATTTGAATTAAAAGCAGAGCAGTTCGATCATGTTATTAAAATGGGTCGTACACATTTACAAGACGCTGTACCAATTCGTCTTGGACAAGAATTTAAAGCGTACTCTCGCGTACTTGAACGTGATATGAAACGAATTCAGCAATCACGTCAACACTTATATGAAGTGAATATGGGGGCAACTGCAGTTGGTACAGGATTAAATGCAGATCCAGAATATATTGAAGCAGTTGTGAAACATTTAGCTGCAATTAGTGAGCTACCACTTGTTGGTGCAGAAGACCTAGTAGATGCAACGCAAAATACGGATGCATATACAGAAGTATCAGCAGCACTTAAAGTATGTATGATGAATATGTCTAAAATTGCGAATGACCTTCGCTTAATGGCATCAGGTCCACGC
>NZ_QKQR01000033.1:0-687 GCF_008042305.1 Bacillus sp. AY18-3
TTAACCATATAATATGAAGCAATGTTATCTAGTTTTGAAAGAATATAAAAAACTTGTTGACTTTAAAAGTTAAATAAGTTACAATGATTCTTGTCTTAAATGAATACAGTCTGGTAATGATGGCAGAGAGGTCACACCCGTTCCCATACCGAACACGGAAGTTAAGCTCTCTAGCGCCGATGGTAGTTGGGACCTTGTCCCTGTGAGAGTAGGACGTTGCCAGGCAAATGGAGGATTAGCTCAGCTGGGAGAGCACCTGCCTTACAAGCAGGGGGTCGGCGGTTCGATCCCGTCATCCTCCACCATATATGTCCGAGGGGTAGCGAAGTGGCTAAACGCGGCGGACTGTAAATCCGCTCCTTCGGGTTCGGCAGTTCGAATCTGCCCCCCTCCACCATTCTTAATTAATGGGCTATAGCCAAGCGGTAAGGCAACGGACTTTGACTCCGTCATGCGCTGGTTCGAATCCAGCTAGCCCAGCCATTAAGAGCCATTAGCTCAGTTGGTAGAGCATCTGACTTTTAATCAGAGGGTCGAAGGTTCGAATCCTTCATGGCTCACCATTTTAAATAAATATGCGGGTGTGGCGGAATTGGCAGACGCACTAGACTTAGGATCTAGCGCCTTTGGCGTGGGGGTTCGACTCCCTTCACCCGCACTTTTAATAAAATAACTCAAACATGTCTT
>NZ_QKQR01000034.1:0-22652 GCF_008042305.1 Bacillus sp. AY18-3
GAGGGACGTTTTATTTATTTCACTTGAATTGAAATTTTTTTATTAGTTGTATTATTCTCAGTAATCGTTAATGCTATGTTCCCAGATTCTTTAAATGAATATGATGAGAGTTGATAAAGCTCTTTTATGCCATGTTTCTCTTTTAATTTATTGGCTGGAAGTGATGTTATGTTCGGTTTCCATGTTTCCTGTTTACCCGAAGGATAGTTAACTATTATTTCTGGATTATTTAATTGCATTACTTCCCAAGAGGCAAAATGTAGTTCAACTTCTGTATCTTTCTTTAGTAATACTTCTGAGAAATATCCAAGCTCTCCGACATTACCGAAAACAGTAAAGTTTTGATTTTGTAACGTGATATCTAAATGTTTAGGTTGATAGGTTGCTGCGTGATAGATTCCATATGAAAGCGAAAGAGTGGAAGCGATTAACATGCCGATTGAAAATGTCATAAAGCTACTACCTTTAAAACTAGTCATCATGAATGAATTTGGGGTGAACTTTTTTGCAAATAAAAATATGAGTAATATGAGTAAGAGGGATAAGCCGATGAATATATACATAGAACATTTACACCTCCACAGAAAAACATAACGTTAACTACATTTTACCATAAATGTATGGATCAGGGGTGTGTTTTAGAAGGGAAAAGTGAGCACGGAATGTGATTGTATCCTTTTGTTAATGAGTAAGATACACTACTTAGAGAAACTGTTTTTTTAAGTGTAAACTGGAGACCAACAGCTCTTGGGCATTAGTTGCAAATAAATAGAGCATAAAGAGGTGATCATAGTATTTTGATCACCTCTTTATTTTTTCTAATCATGCAAAAGCAAGAAGGGTTATTTTTAGTTCGTATTGAATTAAGAGGATAAGCTTCTCTAGAAATATTTGATAAATGGGACATTGAGGACTTTCCTAATTATAAATACTTTTTCTGCTATAATGAATGAGTAGAAAGAAAGGAGTGATCCTGTGGCGTTTCCTATATTAGAAACAGAACGTTTGCGTTTAGTTGAAATAGAACAATCTTATTGTCAAAAAATATATGAAATCTTTTCATTGGATGAAGTAACGTGTTATTACGGTATGAATTCTTTTACGGAGTTTGGACAAGCTTCACGTATGATTGAATCTTTTTCAAAAAATTACTTTGAGAAAAAGGCAATACGATGGGGGATTGTATTAAAAGAAACAAATACTTTAGTGGGTACAATTGGATTAAATAATTTACAACTATGGAGTAAACGATCTGAAATTGGATATGACTTACATCCTCGTTATTGGGGGAATGGTTATGCGTCAGAAGCGGCTCGAGAAATTATTCATTATGGATTTCGAGATTTAGGCTTATTTAGAATTGGAGCTATTACATACCCTGAAAATGTTACTTCTTGTAAAATGTTATCTAAAATAGGCTTTCATAAGGAAGGGTTATTACGTGGCTATATTCATCAAGGAAATAAGCAACATGATGCACTATTGTATTCTATAGTTCGAACGGATGTAGAGGATATAAATTTATAATAAAAACCCCCTCTTATAAAAGAGGGGGGTAAGTAAAAATTAACCTATTTTAGGTAATAAACGTTCTCCGCTTTTCATGCTACTTTTACATAAAGGGCATTTAGGCTCTTCTTCAAATGAAAAATTCTTTCTCATCCATCCTAAACAATCCTCTGATTCACATTCCCAGACAGGGGTTTGTTCTGGTGGTACTTCAGCTACATCGTTCTTTCGATTGCGATACATATAACCACTCCTTTTATGTAAAAAATTTTAGTTATATATTAAAAAGGTTGTTAACCGAGCTGGTAACAACCTTTTTATTGTTTGAATTATAGCTTTACAACGTTTTTAGCTTGAGGTCCACGGTTACCGTCTTCAACTTCGAAGCTAACTTCTTGACCTTCGTCAAGAGACTTGAAGCCGTCGCCAGTGATAGCTGAGAAGTGAACGAATACGTCGTTACCGTCTGCAACTTCGATGAAACCGAAACCTTTTTCGCTGTTAAACCATTTTACTTTACCTGTTAATGTCATGGTAATGCCTCCTAAAATTTAAAAAGATTACAATATGATCGGCCTTATTTGAATGAAAAATAAAAGTTCACATATTATCAAACACCCATAAGGAGTACAAAATAATCCTGATTGATACTTGATAATATGCAAAGGAAATATAGTGTTAAATTGACCTTAATTACTATCTTACAACAAATGGTGGGAAATAGCAAGTGCTGGTAATACCAGTGAATAATCTTGGTGATAATAGTAAAACGCACAAAGTCATCTCTTTTATTTATATATTATTCCAAATTTAGGTTTATGTTAAACGGAGAACATTTTTATTGAAAGTTTGTATTATGGAAACGATATATAGTATTAATATATTTGTTATGGAGGCGAGAATATTGCAATTTACTCAATTTAAAATAATTGAAGCAGCTAAAGAAGGAAGAAAAAAAGTTCATCCAATATTCGCTGTTATACTTGCAATTGTATTTTTAACTTTAGGTGAATTGTTCATGTTATTTATGTTGTTTTTACCGAAAGCAGAAACACTTTTAATGAAGGCAATTTATAGTGATATTGAGATGATATTGACGTTTGGCGGAGCTGTATTTTTTGTTTTTTTATGGGTTAGATTTGTAGAGAAAAGATCAATTTCATCCATTGGTTTTTGGAGAAAACAGTGGATAAGAAAATATTTGAGAGGTGCATTAATAGGTTTTGTTTTCATTTCAATACCAGTAATGCTACTTTTATTTACAGGAAATGTACAACTACAAATGCAACAAATTACGCCAACCGCTATAATTGGAATTGTGGGATCTTTAGTTGCTTTTTTAATACAAGGTGCAACAGAAGAAATTGTTGTTCGAGGTTGGTTATTTCCAGTCCTTTCTGTTAGAAGCCGTATATGGATTGGGATTGTTGTAACTTCTTTTTTATTTGGTTTTCTTCATTTACTAAATCCAGGTATTACAATTCTTTCAATATCGAATATAATATTAGTTGGTGTATTTGCAGCTTTTTACGCTTTAAAGGACAGTAGTCTTTGGGGGATATGCGCGTGGCATTCGTTGTGGAATTGGGCACAGTTTAATATTTATGGTTTTGCAGTAAGTGGAATGGCAATGTATTCTACACCACTTTTTAAACCTGTAACAAAAGGATCGGAAGTCCTTCATGGGGGCTCGTTCGGTATTGAGGGGAGTATCATTACAACAATCATGCTTTCTATTGTTTCAATTGTTTTATGGAGACAGTTATGGGGAAAAAATGCAAAGCAAAGAGATTTAAGTTAATGAAAGTGGGAGAAACTATGGGGATTATAGCGTTTGAGGGAGCAAGTGCGGTTGGTAAGAGTAGCACGTGTCGTGAGTTAGAAAAAAATTATGGTGCGTACATTATACCTGAAGTGAATGTATTATTTGAAAGACCAAAAAACGAACATAGAACATGGTATTTTGAAAAACAAGTAGAGCGCTGGAAAATAGCAGCGCAGAAATCAGAGCAATATGAATTAGTAATACTTGATGGCGACATTTATCAACCACTTAGTTATAATTGGTGTTTCCATTTTGATATATTTAATCAGCCGTTATCTTTAATAGAAAACTTTTATAAAGAAAAGCTGATACATAGGGAAATTGGTTTTCCCGATCAATATTTTTATTTATATACGAATGATGAAGAACTTAGAAAACGGAAAGAATCTGACGAGACAAAAAGAAGAAGAAACTTTGAAAAACATTTACATATATCAAAATCGTTTCAACGTTATTATGAAAATTTAAATGCTGTTACAGACGGATATTGCAAAATGATTGATGCGAAAAGTGTAAAATCGAATGAATTAGAAATTGTGAAAAGTTTAAATAGTTTAAATGTGTGTGAAGAGAGACGTTTTGATGTTTCGAGGTTAGATGCGATTACGAAGTGGTTAAAAGAACATCGTGCATAAAAACAACGAGTGCCTTATAAGGTACTCGTTGTTTTTTTATGTATTATATATTGATTTTAAAATTTGTAAGTTTGCTTTTTCATTTTTCTTAATAGCATTTGCATATTTAGCTAGAAAGAGCTGAGAAGGATAAACCGGTAGTTCACCACAAATATCGATACCATAAACATTTTTATTCCTAATAAGAGAATGTAAACATTTTAATAGTGTAGAAAGTTTCATATGTCCTTGATCCCAATTTGTAATAGTTACTTTTGAATCTAAAACATCTTTATCAATGCTTACATATATAGTATCTGTATGAATATGCGAAAGTATCGTATGTGTAGATACTTCATAAGTTGTATCTATCGGGAATACTTCTACGCATGAATAATCATTAGAATGAATGGTTAAAGAAGAAGGTCCGATAATAATTACTTTCTTTAATTTTGGGTTATTTTGAAGTGCGAACGATACCCATGACCCGCAAGAAATAAGAGTATGTTCATTTTCTTCTGTTAAGTTCATGTCAGTGTGATGATCAAATAAAATAAGGCTAAATGGTTCATCTATTTCTTTTAGTAGCAAATAAGATACATAATGATAATTTCCAGAACCGATAAAGGTGATTCCTCTTTGCTTTCTACGATATAACTCCCGTTTTATACGCTTTAAAGAAGGAATCTCGCAATACAGGTTTGTGTGCTCTAAATGACTAAAATCAATATCTTCATGTGAATAAGAATGAAGTTTATTTTGTAATAAATATGTATCGTCAAAGTTTAAAAAAGTTAAACCGCTATACAATAAACTCATATTTATTCATCTCCTTAATATGTAGACTAGCATATAATTTTATAAAATTAAAACGAAATGCTTAGAGATGGATCTGCATTTGAAAAAGATGGATATTTTGACAGAATAATCTTTCAATTGATAAAGAAAAGAAATATAATATAAGGAAATATATATATGTGTTTCAGGAAATAGAGATTATGTAATAAATGAAAATGAGACTTGAAATGGAACTGAGAAAAAAGTAGGTAAAGGTTAACTACCCGCAAAAGTTCAGTTGATTCAACGAATAATTAATGTTTCGAGTTATTATTTGTGAAAGGAGAATAAATGCAAGTATGAAAAAGATTATTATTTCAGATCTTGATGGGACTTTATTAAGAAGTGATAAGACAATTTCAGAGAAATCTATAAATATTTTAAGGGAATGTAAAAATAATGGAGACGAATTGATTTTTGCTACAGCAAGGCCTCCAAGAGCTATAAAACAGTATATTCCCAATGTGTTAAAGAGTGAGATTATCATTTGTTATAATGGGGCTTTAGTTCTTAAAGGTAATGATATTTTATATGAAATGAAGATTTCTAAAAATAACATTTTAGAAATTATAGAAATAGCAAAGAAGTATAATCTTCATCAGATTTGTCTTGAAATAGATGATAAGTTGTATTCGAATTTTGATGTTACTGATTATTTTGGTAATGTACCATGTGAAATTATGGATGTAAGAGATTTAGACTTTGAAAAAGCTTCTAAAGCAATTATTTGTACTAAGGGCTCAATAAACAAGGAATTCGTTAAAGAATTGCCTGATGAGTGTAAGGCAGTTATTACAGATGACGGAACATTATGCCAAATTATGCATGCAGAAGTTTCAAAATGGAATAGTATTCAATATGTTCTACAACACTTAAATCGAGAAGTCTCTGAAGTAATTGCCTTTGGAGATGATTACAATGATATGGAAATGATAGAGAAGTGTGGGATTGGTGTAGCAATGAACAATGCTGTTGAGGAATTAAAGTCAGTTGCTAAATTTATTGCTAAAAGTAACGATGAGGATGGAGTTGCTACATTTCTAGAAAATAAAAGTTCTGTTTATGTTAATTAGTATGAAAAAATAAATTGCAGCAAGCTACAAAAAAAGAGATGTTGCATCTGTTTTTGATAAATAGATAGTATGAATGGGATATGTGGGAGGAAACAAGCAAGATGAAAACATTTTTTAAAATAATAGGTATTTTAGCTGGTATGGCGGTAATCGGCGTAGGTGTAACATATGGTATGCTGTATTATCTAAATAATAGTAAACCAGCTGCGAAAAAGGCATCACCAGCTGCTCCGGCAGCAGAAGTACTAGCTGATAGTAATGTAAAAGCTGAAGATGCAAAGCTTTTAGAAAATGGCAATCATTCATTACCAAATAGCGGTTTTAATAAAAATTTTAAATGGACAGATGAGAACATACAGACAGCATTACATGAAATGGCACATCAAAAAACGAAAGCTGATCAAAAGTGGGGCTATATTTTTATCACACAAGAACGAATTGAAAGTTTACTTGATATTGTAAAGAGTAATGATCTAGTACAAGGAAATACATATGCAGATATTTTAGAGAGATGGAAACAAGGGAAATATGAAAAGATGGACGCAGATCACAACAAGATTTGGAAATTACAAAGCGGGAATTTAGGCGAAGGAAAAGGAGTAATGTCAGAAGCGGAACAAAAAGAGTTAATTAATCAATTGTTTATGCAAAAAGGTACATATTCAGGTAGTAAATTAATTGCAGATGGGGGACAGACTAATAAATAAGATAATATTGGAAGAGAGTAAGTGCTTATTAGGCAGTTACTCTTTTTTTGTGCACCTTTTAGTCTCGCTCTAGTAAGGAAAGAAACGATTGTAAAACGGG
This sequence comes from Bacillus sp. AY18-3, assembly GCF_008042305.1. Lineage (NCBI taxonomy): Bacteria > Bacillati > Bacillota > Bacilli > Caryophanales > Bacillaceae > Bacillus > Bacillus sp. AY18-3. Next base: position 6,666 of record NZ_QKQR01000034.1, read on the forward strand.
TGAAATCCATCTAGATTTATGATAGATTACATGGCTTTGAATAACTGTTGAAGTTTCGATAGGCTGAAAACAGAGTTGTTCTTTTTGACAACTTTCTTGTACAACAATGTAAGGAAGAATTGAAATTCCTAACTCACACATCACAGATTGTTTAATTACTTCAACGTTGGAAGTTTCAAATGTTTTAGCTGGAATATTTCCGCTTTGACGTAAAAACCGATCTACCATCGGTCTATAGCCGCAGCTTTGTTCTGTAAAGATAAATTGAGTATCATTTAGTAAACAAAATGGATTAGAGTGTGTAGAGTAATGGGGAGGTAAAATCCATCCAAATGCTTCATTACAAAAAGTACGCGTAATAAAATCATTATGTTCCATACTTTCTCCAATTATGAAAATAACATCTGTTTCTCCTTCACGTAGCTTATTCATTGCTTGTTCGTTTGTAGTTGTTTCCAGTATGATATTTACTTTCGGATTCTCCTGTTTGTATATACGTAATAATTGTGGTAATCGGTACACTGCTAATGATTCGTTAGATGTAATCGTTAAAGTTCCCTCTAAATCATCACTATTTTGAGGGATTTCTTGCGCTTTTTCATAAATAGCTAGTAATTCTAGAGCATAAGGATGAAATTGATGACCTGCTTTTGTAAGAAGTACTTTTTTCCCTAATCGATCGAATAGAGGGAGACGTAAATCGTTTTCTAATGCTTTCATATGCGCTGTTACAGTAGATTGCGCATAACCTAACGCATGAGCAGCTTTAGAAAAACTACCATACTTAACGATGGCACAAAATGTTTTAACATGTCTCATTTCCATAAGCTATCCCTCTTTTATTATCATGATTTGTGAATGATTATATCACGTATTTCAATTTTCCAAATGATTAAATTCTTTATAAAATGAAATTATAGAAATATTCATTTAAGTTATATTGGAGGAGAAATGATGATCAAAAAGGGCTATCATGTAGCTGTAGTTGGTGCTACAGGTGCAGTAGGACAGAAAATTATTGAACTGTTAGAAAAAGAAACTAAATTTAATATAGTTGAAGTTACATTGCTTTCGTCAAAACGATCCGCTGGCAAGTTAGTGCAATTTAAAGGACGAGAGATAATGATACAAGAGGCAAAAGCAACTAGCTTTGAAGGTGTAGATATTGCCTTTTTTAGCGCTGGAGGAGAAGTGTCTAGACAATTTGTTAATCACGCAGTCACTAGTGGTGCCATCGTAATTGATAACACAAGTGAATACCGAATGGCGCACGATGTACCACTCGTTGTTCCAGAAGTAAATGCGCACACTTTAAAGGAGCATAACGGTATCATAGCAGTTCCGAATTGTTCAGCATTACAGATGGTGACGGCACTTCAACCAATTCGAAAAGTATTCGGATTGGAACGAATTATTGTTTCCACATACCAAGCTGTGTCAGGTTCAGGAATTCATGCGATTCATGAATTAAAAGAACAGGCAAAGTCAATGCTTGAAGGTGAAGAGGTTAAGAGTACTATACTGCCAGCGAAAAAAGATAAAAAACACTATCCGATTGCGTTTAATGTATTGCCTCAAGTAGATATATTTACAGATAATGATTTTACATTTGAAGAAGTAAAAATGATTCAAGAAACGAAGAAAATTTTGGAGGACCAAAACTTGAAAATGGCAGCTACTTGTGTGCGTGTTCCGGTCGTATCCGGGCACTCAGAATCGGTTTATATAGAACTTGAAAAAGAAGCAACTGTTACAGAAATAAGAGAAGTGTTGCTGGATGCACCAGGTGTTGTACTGCAAGATAATCCTAGTGAACAGCTGTACCCAATGCCATTATATGCAGAAGGGAAAATAGATACATTTGTCGGGAGAATTAGAAAAGACCCTGATACACCAAAAGGATTCCATCTTTGGATTGTTTCCGATAATTTATTAAAAGGGGCCGCTTGGAACTCGGTTCAAATTGCAGAAACGTTGGTGGAGGAAGGGATTATTTAGTATAGAATTACACAAGTACTATAAGAACTAGGAAACTATAGATTCCTAGTTCTTACTTTTGTGAGATTTAATATAAATTAGTTTTTATAGTGTTTTTGTAAATATCTACTTTATTCGCGGAAAATATTAACGTTTTATGTTCCTCATTAATATTAAGATTTATATGAATCGTTAAAGGTAGTTCAAGTTTTTTTACTACATCTTCAATAGCAATATACTTATCTTCACTTTCGTTATAGTAAACTACAGACCTAATTAATACCACTTCATTTTCTAGATCAATTTCACACATCATAGGGGATTTTTCACCATTATGTAAGAGTAATTCGCCTAATACTATTGAACCGTTTAGCTCTTCTGTAAAATTAGCGGTTAATGCAGGTTTTACCCATGTTTCATCAGATTCTTCATTTTCTTCTTCATCTAGTGCCCATTCTCATATTGGGTTTTGTTTCAAATCCTCAATCGTTAATTCATCTATTGGTTTGCAAATGTTCATAAATATGTCCTCCTTTTGTACTGTTAAATCAGTTTTTTTATCACAAAAATTAGTTGATTACTTATAAGTGGATTCAATATGGAATTTTGCTCATTTAATATCAAACTATTTTATTTTAAAGCGAAGCTATTACGTTAATATTAACAAGGGGCTAGTATTCTATCAAATAATTATTAGAAGCGATTTTAAAACGAGAGGGCGTTAAGGGAGGATAGTAAAAAACATCAAGAATGAATAAAATTCATTTGGTATGATATGGATAAATTAGATGTAAGGGGGGATTTAGATGTACCAAGTAAAGGGGTACTTTTCATCATTAAAAGGAAGTCATTATGATATTGGAAAGCAACAAGGAGAGTTTGTGAAAAATCATCCGTATCTCATTCCACAATTTATACAGCAAGAACATTTAGTATCAGATAATTATTGGACAGAATCTAGAAATATATTAAATCAATATTGTCCAGGAATTAATGAAGAAATTGAAGGGTTTTGTGAAGTGTTGAAAATTCCTGCTAGAAATCTGATGTATTATTATCAAACACTATTAAAAGCAGGATGTAGTCATTGTGTCGTATTACCTAAAAAGACAGATTCAAAGCACACATATGTATTAAGAAATTATGATTTGTCACCAAAAATAGATGATATGCGTTTTTGCTCAACACATGTTGAAGGTGCATATGTGCATAGTGGCTTTTCTACTTTTTATTTCGGTCGAACAGAAGGAGTTAACGAGCATGGGTTATCTGTTACATTTTCAGCATGTGGTCAACCAGTAGGGAATATTGAAGGCTTACGAAAGCCAGTGTTAAGTGGTTTACAATGCTTTGCGGTAATTCGAGTATTATTGGAGAAATGTAAAAATGTGCAGGAGGCGATATCAATAGTTGATGAAATGCCAATTGCAAGTAATATTAATCTAATTGTAGCAGATCCTTTAGACGCAGCACGTATTGAAATATTTGACGGTTTTAAATCAATAACCACAATTGATGAGGAAAACCAAGATTTTATCGTATCAACAAATCATGCAATTAGTTTATCTGTTCAAAAATTGAATAATAGAAGATTAGAACAATCTACAAACAGATATTACACATTGTATGAACATTTAAATCGAAATGAACAAGTGAGCATGGATTCTTTAAAAGAATTAGTAGAAAGAGAGTATCCTACTGGGCTGACAGTACATAATTATGAAGAATGGTTTGGAACTTTACATTCTGTCTTATTTGATTTGCATAATCGTACAATGAATATTTGCTTCGGATCTCCACTATTCAACGACTGGTACTCATTGAAAGTTGGAGGAAGTCTTTCATTTTCTCAGGTAAATGTGAAATTTAATAATAAAACGTATACTGACTTTTGGAGAGAAGAACGCTATTAATTGATTCAAGAAGAATAAATGAGATAAAATGGTAATAGTAAGGTGTATGTACGGGAGGGATTGCCATTGCTAAAAGTAATGTACCGATTGTTCTTATCTTATTTGTTGCCGTTTCAATGTATATTACTTATGAAAAAAGAAAAAAAGCAGGGGTAAAAGGATTGAAGAGTGCGTTAACTTCAATTTGTTTCTTTACACTAGCAATCTTAAATTTGCTTGCATATTGGTTTAACTTTGGCGGTATTTTTATTTGGTTAATTTCAATTGTTTTATTACTAGTCGGGGCATATTTTACGAAATATATTCCAATATCTAAAAAGGTACATTGAAATTTATTTGAGTTTAAAAGTTATGTTGTATTTTGTTTTGAAAAGAGATTATTCTACTAGAGCGTTGTGAAACGGTTTTATAGGATAATCTCTTTTGTTCGTTTAGCTTTGTAAAGAACGTACTGTTCTTTTTAGTTGCTCAATAAACTCTCGAGTTGCAGCACACATATATTTATCTTTTCTATAAATAAGGCCAATTTCTATTGTAGGAGTAGGATTTTCTATTTTAATAGCTCGAATGTTTTTATTTTGTAAAAAGTCTATATACGGTTTTGGTAACACTGTAATTCCCATTCCTTTTGAAACCATTTGGATTAAAGATTCCATCGTACTAATTTCTAAAATTGGTTTTGGTTTAAAGTTAAATTTTTGACAATGAGATGTAATTAATTCGGTTAAAAAGAAATTTTTAGGTAAAAGAATTAAAGGGTAGTTCTGTAATTCAGCAATAGATACACGCTTACGTTCAGCTATTCGATGACCAGTTGGAACGACTAATGTAAGTTCACTTTTGTATAGAGGGATAGAAATAATCTCCTTATCTTGCACCGGGAGAAATGTAATGCCAATATCTAGTTCGTTTTGTAATAATTTTTCACGAATATCTCCTGTACGAAGCCCTAATACAGAAAGCTCTATATTGGGATATGAATGATTAAAATTTAATATAGCTGGTGGTAGTAAATAATTTACGACGGTTAACAAAGAGCCTATTGTTAAGGAACCTTGCTGTAATCCGTTTAAGTCTTGAATAGCGGAACGAGCTTGTTCAACTTCATGAAAAATGGTTTTACTATGTAATAATAAAATCCTTCCTGCGTCAGTTAAAGATATTTTTTTACCAATGCGATCGAAAAGCGGCAGTCCTATTTCATGTTCTAATGCACGTATTTGCTGACTTAGAGAAGGTTGTGAAATATTTAGTTTCTCAGCTGCTTTTGTGAAATGCAATTCTTTTGAAACAGCTAAAAAATATTCAAGTTGTCTTAATTCGATTGGAATCACCTCAAGTTTAATGATAGGTTATACCTATCATTATTATATAAATAATTGGATTGAACAATGATTTTGTTGAGCTTATAATCACTTTATTAGAGAGGGATTGAAAAGTTTTTGAAGTAAGGATAGATAAGTATCGGAGCAAGGATATTTGAGTGGTTATTACATTTGCTGACCTTTTGTCATTTTAAATGAAAAATAGACAGAGAGTTTGAAAGTATAAATTAATCTATTGAAAAATTGCGGGGTAAGTAAGAGGAGCGTTTAAGATGAATAAAGTATATGAGGTACTATCTTTAAATATAGGGTTACCAAAAGAGGTTACATACGGCGGAAAGGTAATTCATACAGGTATAAATAAGAAGCAAGTAAGGGAACCGGTGTTTTTATCCTTTTTAAAATTTAATGGAGATGGGCAAGCGGACTTAGTTCATCATGGTGGAGTAGATAAAGCAGTTTGTGTGTATTCTGGAGAACATTATAGATACTGGGAAAAAGAGTTGAATCAAGCCCTTGTATATGGAGCATTCGGAGAAAATATAACAATTAATTGTCTGTGTGAAGAGGATGTTTGTATTGGTGATACATTTCAAATTGGAGAAGCAATTGTACAAGTAACACAGCCAAGACAACCTTGTTTTAAATTAGCTAAGAAATACAATATTCCAAAGTTACCACTTTATTTTCAAGAAACAGGATATACAGGATTTTATTTTCGTGTATTAAAAGAAGGATGGGTATCACCTGTTGATACGTTAAAGTTAATAAAGTCTGATCCAAAAGGTGTTACAGTAGCATTTGCTAATCGTATTATGCATAAGGAAAAACAAAATATGGAAGGGTTAAAAAGGATCTTAGAAGTACATGCACTTTCTACAAGTTGGAGAAATACATTTGAAAAGCGAATGAGAGGAGAAGAAATTAATACGAGGGAGAGGCTAGAAGGAAAAAAATAATAAAAAATATTTTTTTATAAATGGTGCATTTCTATGAGTAAAAACGAAGTAGAAAGCACTATTTTTATATAATAAACTTATTAATATTCAAAAATCTTAATATTGTTTTATTCGACTTATTTTCGAATAGTCAAAACATAAAATTAATTAGACTCTTTTTTTATATTTTATGATAGTATATTGATTGGTAAGACCTATTACATTAAGAGCAGGTTATATAACTAAATCTAATTTGATGGAATTAACGTATGGAGGGACAACATGGGGAATGTTGAAATTTTTGAAAAATTTCTTTTAGAAGAACCAAAAAGAGAGCAGTTACTTCCTTTATTTGAAGAAGTGTTTGGAATTACAATTCAAACATTGAATGATTTTTCAGAGAGAGGTTATTGGGATGATACATACAAAGCTTTATCATTTTTACATGACGATAAAGCGATTGCAAATGTTGCGGTATTTTCGCTACCATTGCTAGTAAATGGTGAAAGAATAAATGCAGCCGGCATTCAAACGGTAATGACTCACCCTGATTTTCGTAGACAAGGACTCATGACACAATTAATAAGTAAAATGATAGAAGAAATTGATAAGAAATGTGAATGTACATTATTATTTACGGAAAAACCTGAACTATATGCATCATTTGGGTTTAAAGTTGTGCAGGAGTATTTGATGACTATTCTATATGATAAAAAGAATAATAATGACTCCTTACTTAGAAAATTAGATTATTATATGGAAGAGGATAGAAAGTTAATACATGAAACTATTGATAGTAGCCAAAGACTTTCAAATAATTTTTCAACATTAAACTTCCGTCCTTCGTTTTATTTGAATATGTATGATTCGGGATGGAATGAGAAATTGTATTATTCAGAGAAACTAGATGCTCTAATTGTGTATGAAGTAGATAATGAAAAGTTGAAATTATATGGAGTATTTGCACCAGTAATTCCAGTTTTAGATGAAATATGCGGAGAAATGGCTGAAAGATTTACAGAAATCGAATTTTACTTCTCACCAGATCAATTAGGGATTGAGGATGTACAATTTACAGAATTACAGTCTGATAAGTATTTAATGGTTCGAAGTAATAAACAGTTAGATTTTAAAGGTTATAAATTCCCTGTATTAGCGGAGTTTTAAATGTTTGTATAAAGGCTTTATTATGGAGGAACTATGAATATATCGTATATACCTAAACATGTTGAGCAGCTCACTATAATGAATGTCCCTGAATATTATAAAATTAATGACAACCGGTCGTTTATTGTCCGTTCGAAAGCAGAAACAGATTTCTGGCTTAAAACACATTATGGTTTTGAAGTAATGAATGGTCATGTATTTTATAATGAAATGATGACAGACTTTCAAGCTGAAGTTCAATTGTGTATGGATCCAAATTCAAAATACGATCAAGTAGGTCTTTTTGTTATGATTTCGGAAAAGTGTTGGTTGAAAACTTCATTAGAGTATATTCCAGATGGCCCTTCTCATTTAGGAGCTGTCGTAACGAATAATGGATATTCTGATTGGTCAACACAAGACTTTCCAACAGAATTAGCTACCCAACAACTTCATTTTCGAATTGTTCGTAAACGTGGCGATTATATAATATATGTAAAAAATAGCTGTCAATGGGAACAAATAAGAATTGCTCATTTGATGGAGGATATAGGGAATGCGCCTGTTAAAATAGGTTTTTACACGTGTAGTCCTTCTAAAAACAATGGATTTGAGACTGAGTTTTTAGATTTTACAATTGAAGAGATATAGATGAAAAACCGTATTCTTTCTACTTAAGAATACGGTTTTTCTATTTGCGTAATATAAAGCACATTTATTGACCGGAAAGTCATTAATGCTTATCATTTAATAATGTTAAATATTAATTTGCATAATATAATAGAAGTACTGGAAAAATCAAAAATTATATGGCTTAAGTAAGGAGGGTATGAATTATTAAATGGTAATTTCATAGGAAAAAGGAGATTAAGTATGAAATCATTTCGCAAATTATTACATTATTTAAAACCATACATGTTCTTCGCGATTATTGGACCACTATTTATGGTACTTGAGGTTGCGATGGACTTAATTCAACCGACTATTATGCAACATATTATTGATGTAGGGATAGCAAATCGTGATTTGAATTATGTAATAAAAATGGGGCTTCTTATGATAGGAGCTGCAGCACTCGGTTTAGTTGGAGGACTTGGGTGTATGATGTATTCTACAAAAGCAGCTGTTAATTTCGCTACAGACATACGAAAAGATGTATTTGCGAAAGTAGAAACATTTTCTAGTGAAAATCGTGATTCATTTGGAACTGGGAAATTATTAACGATTGTGACAAATGATATTACTTCTATTCAATCAGCGATGACGATGACATTACGTGTACTTGTTCGTGGTCCTTTGTTATTTATCGGAAGTATAATAATTGTTTTTGTAACAGCACGCGAGTTATTTCCTATATTACTTGTGGTTGTTCCAATTTTATTACTTGCGATTATATTCATTGCAAGTAAAGCGAGCGGAACGTTCAAAAAAGTGCAAGAAGCATTAGATAAAGTGAATACAAAGCTACAAGAAAATTTATCTGGAGTACGTGTTATTAAAGCGTATGTAAGACAAAAATATGAAATTACTCAGTTTGGAAATGTTAATACAAATTTAACGAAGATAAATATTCGAGCGGTGCAGCTTATTTCCATAATGATGCCAATCATTATGTTAGTTGTAAGCGGCGGGATTGTCGCAACATTATGGATTGGTGGAGAAAAAGTATTTGATGGAACGCTTCAAGTAGGAGCTATTTTAGCGTTTATAAACTATTTGAATATTATTTTAATGTCACTTATGTCTATAAGTATGGTATTTATGCAAATCGCGCGAGCATTTCCATCTGCGGATCGTGTACAGCAAGTTTTAAATACTGAGGTTGATATTACGACGGAAACAAATGCGGTTGCACCTAAGCAAATCGAGGGACAAATTGACTTTAAAAATGTTAGTTATAGTTACACGAAAAATAATGAATATGTTTTAAAAGATATTTCATTTAACATATGTAAAGGTGAAAAAGTAGGAATTATCGGTTCTACAGGAAGTGGTAAATCTACTTTAGCAAAACTGTTACCGCGTTTATACGATGTTGATCAAGGGGAAGTATGCATTGATGGAATAAATGTTAGAGCATACGATTTACAAAAACTTCGTGCTTCAATCGGGTTTGTACCTCAAAAGGCATTATTGTTTTCAGGTAGCATAGAAGGGAACTTACGTTATGGTAAAGAAGATGCAACGAATGACGAACTGGAAGTAGCGGCTTCATCAGCTTGTGCGACTGAGTTTATTAACAAGTTGGAAGATTCATATCAATATCATTTAACACAAGGGGCGACGAATTTATCAGGTGGACAAAAACAACGTGTATCAATTGCAAGGGCACTTGTGAGAAAGCCATCCATTCTTATATTAGATGATTCTACATCAGCAGTTGATGCGAAATCAGAATCTAACATTCAATCGGCATTAAGAACAGAATATAAAGGAACAACAACATTATTAATCGCCTCTAAAATCTCATCTATAATAGACGCTGATAAAATTCTCGTTTTAGATAACGGTGAATTAGTTGGTGATGGTACACATGAAGAATTGTTAGAACAATGTGAGGTATATCAAGAAATTTATCTTTCCCAAGGTGGCAATTTACATAAAGAAGGTGGGAAAGAACATGCGTAATTTTCAAGGGCAATTTGCTAATAAAGGTGGGCGTAACGCGCCTAAAATGGGTGAAGCTAGAAACACAAAAGGAACTGTATTACGAGTATGGAACTATATGGGGTATCAAAAGGCTGCTCTTACGTTCGTTATATTTTTAGTATTTGTTACGACGTTACTTGGGTTATTAGGTCCTTATTTAATGGGAGTAATTATAGATCAATATATTGTACCGAAAGATTTAAACGGTACGGCGAGAATGTGTTTGTTACTTATTGCGATTTACGGTGTAACAGTATTGTTAACTTGGCTACAAACATTTGTCATGGTTAACGTTGCATTAAAAACGATACAAAAAATACGACAAGATATTTTTGAGAAAATCCAAACGCTTTCTTTACGGTTCTTTGATGTACGTTCTCAAGGGGATTTAATGAGCCGTGTTACAAATGATATAGATAATTTGAATCAAGCGTTGACGCAAAGTGTTGTACAAATTATTTCATCAGCATTAACCTTTATAGGTGTAACGATTGCGATGTTCGCATTAGATTGGATTTTAGCGATTGTTACTTTAATTACAGTACCTATTATGTTTTTCGTTACAAAAAAACTAGTTACTTATAGTGGTAAAAACTTTGTAAAGCGTCAACGAGATTTAGGAGAATTAAATGGTTTTATTGAGGAAGCTATAATAGGAGCGGATGTTACAACGTTATATGGGAAAGAAAAAGAAACCGTACAAACTTTCAATAAAATTAATGAACAATTAAGAGTTTCAGCTACGAAGGCGGATACATTTTCAGCTTTTATTTTTCCAAGTATGAACTTTATAAATAACTTAGGTATGGGGCTTGTAATTGGGGCTGGTTCAGTTATGGTTTTAAATGGAATGACAACAGTAGGTGTCATTGCGGCTTTTATTAATTATTCTCGTCAATTCTCAAGACCACTAAGTCAATTCGCCACTTTAATGAATACAATTCAAGCGGCAGTTGCTGGTGGAGAACGTGTCTTTGAAATTATGGATGAAGTACCAGAAATTCAAAATAAAAAAGATGCATGCATTGTACAAAATTTACAAGGGCATGTTGCACTCGAGAATGTTTCATTTTGTTATGAGGAAAATAAAACGATTTTAAAAGAAGTGAGTCTTAAGGCACAGCCAGGGGAGACAATTGCTTTAGTTGGTCCAACTGGATCGGGCAAAACAACAATCATTAATTTGCTAACTCGCTTTTACGATATACAGCAAGGGCAAATTCATATCGATGGAAAAGATATAAAAGATTATGATATTAATTCGTTGCGGAGTAAAATAGGAGTAGTTTTACAAGATACGTACTTATTTGCTGGGACGATTATGGATAATATTCGTTATGGTCGATTAGATGCTAGTGATGATGAAGTAATCAATGCAGCTAAGGCAGCATCTGCACATTCTTTTATTAAACATTTACCGAATCAATATGAAACAAAAATTGCTTCAGAAGGATCGAATTTAAGTCAAGGACAAAAACAACTTCTTGCGATTGCGCGGGCGATTTTAGCAGATGCAGATATATTAATTCTCGACGAAGCAACATCAAATATTGATACGAGAACAGAATTGCAAATTCAAGAAGGACTAAATAATTTAATGAAAGGTCGAACAAGTTTTGTAATCGCTCATCGACTGAAAACGATTGAGAAAGCAGATCAAATCCTTGTTATAAAAGATGGAAGTATTTTGGAAAGAGGGAATCATGAATCTCTTATGGAAGATAGAGGGTTTTACTTTGATTTGTATACGAGTCAGTTTAAAATTTAATAAAAACTTTAATAAGGTGCGGTTTCTCCAGGAAGGAGCAACCGCATTTTTATATTTGTAAAGATAATTAAAAATATAGAGTTGGATTTTTTAAGATACATGAATTGTTAGCAAAAACTAGCAACTTCAGTGACAGGTGGAAGAAATAATTTACGTGGTATTGTAATAATCTCAAGAGCCATCTGAGCTGAATAGAGAAGTATTGGAGTTAATTCTAAAGCGTGAGTTAATAATAATATAAAGCTTGTTAGGATTGCAAAGCTCCCCCAAAAGAAACTTTTTGAAATGTTACGGAAATCTTTTATTAAGGAAAAGAAAGAAACAAATGCTGTAACAAAGAGAATCAAAAATTTATATTTATCAGCCATTAAACCCCTCCTAAAGAACAGTAGCTTATATTATAACGTATTTTTATATATTATAATAAAAAGATTTTTAAATAAATAGTTTTTATTTATGAGTCCTTTGTTTTAGAAAATAGATAATCTAGAATTAAAAATTTAAAAATAGATTAGTGCCCTTATTATTGTTTGCTGGAGCTTTACTGGATATTTGACCGGACAATAAGACGAGCTTTGAATATATTAATAAAAAAGGGGATGTTGAACAATGGCTAGATATAGTTTACATGGAGGTCACAATAGTATTGTACAGGGTGCAAATTATGGGAATCGGAAAGAACATATTATGGATCGCCAAGTTAAGGATGCAGTTGTTGCTAAATTAAGAGCATTAGGGCATACAGTTTATGATGATACTGATGAAGTAGGGACAACACAAGCGCAAAATTTAAATAACATTGTATCTAAAACAAACTCACATGATGTAGACTTAGTAGTTTCATTTCATTTAAACTCATATGATACGAATGCTAATGGTGTTGAAGTATTGTATTATGACCAACAAGCTTTATCAGCAAAGATAGCAGCGCAACTTTCAAAAGATATTGGCTGGTCAAATCGTGGCGCGAAGGAGCGAAAAGACCTTTATGTATTAGCGAATACGAAAGCACCTGCAATCTTAATTGAACTTGGATTTATCGATAATGAAGCAGATATGTCAAAATGGAATCCAGATAAGATTGCAAATTCAATTGTTTATGCGTTAACGGGGCAATCTGGTGGGACAACTCCGCCATCGAAAAAAAATATCATTCAATCAGGAGCTTTTTCACCGCATGAAACCCCCGATGTAATGGGAGCATTAACGTCACTAAAAATGACAGCTAACTTCATCTTACAATCGGATGGTCTAACATATTTTATCTCTGAACCAACGTCAGATGCGCAACTTAAAGGAATGACGGATTACCTTGATCGTAAAGGCTGGTGGTATGAAGTTAAGTAAAGATTTTAGTTTAGTGGAACAGAATATTTAAAAATCAATAGTCAAAAAAGAGGATTACTTATAATGAGTAATCCTCTTTTTATTTTATCTCGTATGAATAAGAGTAGATATAGAAGATTACCGCCTTAAAACTAAATAAGTAATGCATGTAAGCGGGAGGTTCATTTGGTATATCAGCTATATTTGTAAATCATACTTTTAAACAGAAATAAAATTTAGAGTTTGAATTTAATTGATTACAATTGAAAAAGCACTAAAAACTAATAAAACGGCCATAATGATGTTAAAAGATTTAGTATATTTTAATAAAAGTTTTTGGAACATGGAACCAAATAAGCTCCAACTAAATGTACTCATTAACCCGACTACACCTAGAAATAATGAGAAGAGTAGAAAACTTGAATATGAATTATAGTAAGGGAGAATAAAAGTTGACACTACAGTCAGGCCGAATAGTATCCCTTTAGGGTTAACAAACTGAAGAAAAATCCCCACTGTAAATAAGTTTTTATTATGTTTTTCATCGGAATCTGTACTAGTTTTACTAGTGAGTATTTTAAAAGCTAAATATAGCATATATGCTACACCTAAAATTTTTAAAGGGAATTCGATTATGGGTAGGATATTAATTAGTACAATATTAAAGAAGCTACATAAGGAAGTGAGGATGAAAAACCCGAAAGCTACTCCAAAACAAAATTGCATACTCCTTTTTAAACCATGTTGATTAGCGTATGTCATAGCTAAAAAATTGTTAGGACCGGGTGTGAAGCTACTTATAAAAACAAATAACAAAAAAGAAAATATAGGCATTTCAAAACCCCCTAATTATTTAGTGTGTGTTATAATGACCGAAAAGAACAATATAACGTGTGCTCTTTATTATACATAACGGTCGTTATATTGTATATAGTGTAGGGGTGTTTCTTATGGAAGAAATTCAACTTATTTTGGCGAAAAATTTAAAAACAATACGAGAGAAAGAAAAAATGAGTTTGGAAAAGGTCTCGCAATTAACAGGTGTGAGTAAAACGATGATTGGACAAATTGAACGAGGGGAGTCAAGTCCAACATTAACAACGATATGGAAAATTGCTAATGGTTTGAAAGTGTCTTTTACTTCTTTAATCAATAATCCGCAACCAGATACGAAAGTTGTTTTACGAAATGATGTTCAAGTATTATCAGAAGACAATGGGAGATATAAAGTGTATCCTTCTTTTCCTTTTCAAGATGATAGGAACTTTGAAATCTATACGGTTGAAATTGAAACAGAAGGAAAATTAAGTTCGGAAGGCCATAAAGAGGGGACCGAAGAATTTATAACGGTGTTTGAAGGGAAATTGATAATTGAAATAAATGATTGTCAATATACATTAAATAGCGGAGATGCAATTCGCTTTAAGGCGGATAGACCGCACTCTTATCATAATTCTGGAAGTACGCTAACTCGGTTAAGTATGACCATTTATTATCCAGCTGCATAAACTTACACTTGCATCAAGAATATAAAGAAATGTGTGTTGATAAACCATCTATAAGAGATGGTTTTATTTTTTAAAATTCATAAAAAAAGACACTCGTTTGAGTGTCGACATAGTATTGCTCTCGCGTATAGGATTGGAGTATGTTTCTCAAATACGTTTTGAGATGGTTCGCATTTTGGGAAACTGTCTTCTTATTCAATGTAACATTGGCAGGAAGAAGTGTAAATTGATAATGTATATACGGAAAATTTAGTATAGATGGTTATTACTATGAGTATAGTACAAATTGTTTTTATTGCTTAATCACTGTCGTGAAATTATTGAAATATTATTAGCTTTAGGAATGACGTAATAGTTACTACTTTAGCAGCTAAGAATGTTTATTATAAAAAAGAATGAATCATTTATTAATCGATTCGTATAATTGTTAAAGAGGCACCTGTTGAACCACCTCCAACTAAATTAACTATGGATAATACGCCGAATATTTGAAGGGAAATTGTATTACCAGCAATTAAATTGGTTATTAAATTATTATTATAGTTTGAAGTTGATATTGCGGGTGAAAAAATAGATCCGGGAAGTGGAGTCGAAGAGTTTAATAGTAGCCTTGTACCAGCAAGTAGAGAAGTTGTTGTATTAATTTGATAGGTTAAATAATATCTTCCAGTAACAGGAATTGTATATATATCATTTGTAGCGTTCACTGTAAAATTACCGAGACTTTGGTTATTAGAAAGTGGAATATTAGTTCCACCTAATATGACTGAGATGGGACCACCTAATGTATTATTAGCGAACATAGAGTTTGTTGTAATAATGGGTCCAGTAATGCCTGTGGGTCCAGTAATACCTGTGGGTCCAGTAATGCCTGTAGGACCGGTATTACCTGTGGGCCCAGTAGGACCTGTCAGTCTGTATGGAAGAATAATTTCAAGAGCCAGTGATAATAGTTCTTTTTTCATTTTTATCTTGAATATAAATCACCTCATTTTTAAATTAGAACGTAACCGATTTAGTATTTTGAAATGGAACTATCATTTTATTATATTAATACTACTAGTTATAGCAACGGTAAAAAGTTTACTATATGTAAAAATCATTTGAGAATGAAAAAAGTAGTTATGAAATTCTTCTAAAATGATAGATGTATTATTTTGTTAAGTAGTAAACAAAAATGTGGAACGAGGTATTAAAGTGAAGCGAGAAAATAAATTATCAATAAATAAAGCTATGATAGAACCTGAAAACATTGGACCTACGTTTCCAGTTCTTCCCCCAATTTATAGTCCAACGGGCTTAACGGGAATGACCGGTGCGACAGGTCCAACTGGTTTAACAGGATCACCGGGAGTAACAGGTCCAACCGGTTTAAAGGGATCACCGGGAGTAACAGGTGCGACTGGTTTAACGGGAACACCAGGAGTAACAGGCCCG
>NZ_QKQR01000035.1:0-125397 GCF_008042305.1 Bacillus sp. AY18-3
CTAACACATAAAACATGGGAAGGTAGTGGCAAAGACAAAACGGCTCATTACTCTACAGTTATCCCTCTTCCACCAAATTCAAAAAATATAAAAATTGTAGCAAGAGAATGTACAGGTCTTGCATGGGAATGGTGGAGAACAATTATTAATGAACAAAACGTTCCGTTAACAAATGAAATAAAAGTTTCAATTGGAGGAACAACATTATATCCAACTGCTACTATTAGTCATTAGGTTGGAGTAAAGCGCCCTGGTTATAGGGCGCTTTTTTACTTGTTTGAAAGAATATCGGTGTTTTTAGATGTATCATAATCAATTCGCAAATCTTGTAATCATATTTTTTTATGGCTGTATCAATGTTATTAATGATTGCATTTCCCATTATTAAATCCCCATAAATGT
Source organism: Bacillus sp. AY18-3 (assembly GCF_008042305.1). Taxonomy (NCBI): domain Bacteria; kingdom Bacillati; phylum Bacillota; class Bacilli; order Caryophanales; family Bacillaceae; genus Bacillus; species Bacillus sp. AY18-3. The sequence goes on from NZ_QKQR01000035.1 coordinate 403, forward strand.
AGCCTATCTTAGGTTGATAGTGATGCATGGTGCCTCCATGTATATAAATGCATTTTGTCGAAATTATTAAAAAGGGGAATTTTTCTATTTGAAGAACTAATAATTGATTGTCAATATGTATTAGAAATCTCAATCTAAACTAAAGGAGAACAAAATGGGACAAAACAATAAGGGCTTTTCTGAAACAGGATTGCGCAAAATGCGCAATATATTGGCGCGGCATGTCGATTCTGGAAAGATTCCTGGGCTCGTCGCCTTAGTCAGCCGAAACGGCGAGACGTATGTCGAAGCGCTTGGAACAATGAGGCATGATGGTGGTGCACCAATGCGTCGGGACACGATTTTTCGATTGGCGTCCACTAGCAAGCCAATCGCAGTTTCACCAGTAATGGTTCTGCTCGATGAGTGCAAACTGCATTTAGACGACCCAGTAGACAAATGGCTACCGGAACTCGCCGACCGGCAAGTGTTGAAACAGCCCGATGGCCCGCTAGAAGAGACCGTCCCAGCACGACGTCCTATCACTGTACGAGACTTGTTGACCTCCACATTCGGGCTCGGAGTGGATCTCACGTTGATGGGTTCTCCAATCATGAACGCGTTCTTCGAGAGTGGGATATTCGACACGCCAGGTCAGGATATGCCCGATCCAGATGAGTTTATGCGTCGCCTAGGTGCACTTCCGCTAAGCTATCAGCCCGGAGAGCGGTGGCAGTATCATATCAGTATAGAAGTAATCGGCGTTCTTGTTGCCAGGGTCACGGGTCAGACGTTCGAGTCGTTCTTGCGCGAACGCATATTCGATCCGCTAGGAATGAAGGACACTGGATTCTACGTACCTCAGCTCAAGATTGATCGGCTTCCACCAGCCTTCAACCCCAATCCGCAGACAGGTGAATTCATCGTGTGGGATGAGGGGGCGGGTGGACGTTACAGCAAACCTCCAGCATTCCAAGCAGGCGGTGGTGGACTGCTTGGAACCGTCGACGATTATCACGCGTATTTGCAGATGCTTTTGAATAAAGGGGTGCACGGTACTAAACGGATCTTGTCTAGGCCCGCAGTCCAGCTGATGACCACCAACCGTCTTACTCCGGAACAACAAGTATACCGAGACGATTTGGCCAAAAATAACGTCCATTTGTCGTTCGGACAAGGGATCCAAGGTGGCTGGGGCTTTGGGATGGCGGTGCGTACCTATCTTGGAGACTACGCGTCTATTGGTCAATTCGGCTGGGATGGTGGAACCGGTACTTCAGCTTACGCTGATCCAGATAAACAGTTTATTGGAATTCTGTTCACCCAGGTTGGGATGTCCACTCCGGCCCCATCGCATCTTATCCAAGACTTCTGGACCACGACCTATCAAGCGATCGAAGACTAGGGTATCGTTTAAAGGAAAACGCCAAGACGGATAGATAATCATAGGCTTGATGGCCACGATCAACACCATGGTTAAAAGCTAGGATAGGACCGTGTTGGAAGTACTGCGGTAATAGTTGGGCATTATTAATAATAGCACAACAAAAAATCCCCTTGGATGCAAGAGGATTTTTTTATTGGGAATAGTAAGGACGAGAGGAGGTGCATTACATATGGGAAAAGGTAGAAGTAATAATGCTGGTAAAAAGCAACCGAATTTCAATGATTCATCTAATTTCGCTAAACAAAGCCAACCGACAGAAAAGAAGAAGAAGTAAAAAAAGGATCTCTCTTGATAAAGAGAGATCCTTTTTTAATATATTGACGTTTCGGCACAACATATCGATTGCTCAACCAAATAGTCATTATAGTCATTCAGGCAAGGCTTAAACTCCTTCGAATGGAAGTTAATTTAATATTATTGCCCTGCTTTTTATAATGCTTCTTCACGTTTACCTTATTTAAAAAGCCAATAAAAAAAAGACACGTTTCCTAAATAAACGAGCTCTTAATGGAGTATTATCTTTATTTTGAGCATTTAATAAAATTCTCCAATTTATATTTTACTCTAATAGTCTATGAAATTTAATTAATTAAATGTAAAATTTATATAGTAAGTTATAAAAAATTATGAAGAACTTTAAATATATTATTCTACAATTAGGCCAAATTATAGAGTGCAAGTTCTACTAGGCTTAAAACTATTGACAAACATGAGGAGAGGATTACATTGACTATTTATGAGCAATTTATAGAGGCTCTTAAAGAAAAGATAGGCGATACTGTAACATCTGCAGAGATAAAGGACAGATTAATAACAAAATTTAATACAAAACCGGGGAGTATTAATCCTGCTGATTATTGTTATAACCGTTATAACAAAGGGAGAGCTGTTAATGAAAATCTGTTTATATATATAAATAAAAAAACTTTTAGATATGTAGGTGGAAATTATCCTTATACAGGATTAGTTTTTCACAAACCTAAAGGGACAGATTGTGAATCTGTTGTAGGTGAGTGGGATAATGGGAAACTTCTTGTCTATGGGGATAAGGATAAAATAGGAATCTCACAAATTAAAAAGTTATATGAGGCATATTTTGAAATGTTACGATTTGAAATGAATGTTCTTGGTTGTAAGGCGACTGAATTAAGGCATCTTATAGGTCGTCTAGGTGAATTTTTTTGTGTTATTTATACGAATGGTGAGCTATCCAAAGTGACGAATCAGCATGGATATGATGTCATTAAAGATGGACGAAGAATAAGTGTTAAAACAACTGCCCAAGAAAAAGGGTTTATCACGATCAATCAAAACACATTTGACCAATTTGATGACTTCTTTGTAGTTCAGTATAAAGATGATGAGTTGAAAGTATTATTTTATGGGCCAAAGGAAGAACTTTCGGCGCTTAGACCATATGGGAATAATTATGAGGTCGATATAAATTCTTTAAAGAGAATAGAAAAGACACTATGATAAGAGTGTCTTTTCTTATAGTTTTTTAGCAGAAGCAAGCAGCTCCAACGATGATTAATAAAATAAACAATACAACTAATAAAGTAAAACCTTCAGCAAAATCGCAACTACCACCAAATCCCATAATAGTTCCTCCTTTAATAAGAGGGAACAACAGGGGTATGCTCATGTATTTACATTCTAAACAAAAACATATTTGGAGCCACTTGGCGTTCGTATCATTAATTTTAACTTTTTGTTCAGGAATACAAGCTCTAGCATTTTGGACAATCCGTTTAGATTTCGATATTTCTTGGTGGATTCCTAATTTATATTTATTAGTTTACCCATGCTTCTTTTTAAAAAGTGTTTGGAGAGAGTGTGGATGGTATGAGAGTAGCATGAGAAAAGAATTCATTTAATACAAGAAAGACAGGATCTTTAAGCATATTCGAATTTCTAAATCAGTTTTTTCGATAGCCATACAGTAGAAGTCAAAACAATTTCCGAAATGAAGATAGCCGATGTTTCCTATGGTAAGGAAACATCGGCTTGTATTATTTATATTGAGTTAGTTTACGTTTCTGGAATAATTGTAATAGCGACGGTCCGAACAGGAGCCTCTTTTTCGTCACCTTTACTTTGGGTATGGTAGTATTTATTCATTAATTCATTAAGTTCGTTTTGAAAGTTCATAAAGTGTTCTTCATCTAGCTTTAATTCCACTACAGAAAAAGTAGCATTATCTTCTTGACTGTTTTGTTCCTCTAATTTTTTAAGGTAACTTTGATATTGTGTCATAAGTGATAATTGGTAATAGGAAATGTAATTTAACTTTTCCTCATCACATAATCCTTTCCACTCACTTCCTTCAATTTTTGCATCTTCTTCATTGATTGCGTAATATTTTTCAGAAACAGATTTTACCTTTTTTTCGTTAATTACATGGACGATATCAGAATCAACCATAGTTTGTAGATGTCTATATAGAGTTGCTTGTGGTACATTTTTAATGATTTTTACCATTTCTAATGGTGTTAGTCCATCTTCTTTATTTCTCATTAATACTTGGCAAATTTTCATTCTTACTGGATGCATTAAGATTTCAACTTTATTACTCACTATATATCACCTTATTCATTATTTATTCTCATTATAAATAATGAGAATAATGTTTGCAATGCATCTGCTCTTGATTTATCATTATTATTATCAATAATGATAATGAGTTTAGGAAGGAATGATAAAAATGCAACTACATTATGGATGGAATGATCTTAAAGACATGGATATTATGGCGTTTCTCCCAATCATATTGCCAGTTATTGCAGTCGGGGTACTTTTAGTTTTCATTGCACTAATTGATTTATACCGACATAGAAAAACAAGAAAAAATGTACTTGTATGGGCGCTAATTATTCTTTTTGTTAACGTATTGGGACCTATTCTATACTTTGTTATAGGGAGAAAGGACAGTGAGAAATTATGAAATTAGAGATTAGAAATGTAACAAAATCATTTAAAGGGAAAATTGCTGTCAATACTTTCTCGATGGAATTGCAATCAGGGGAATGTGTAGGGTTAATCGGACCAAATGGAGCAGGGAAATCTACATTAATAAAAGTGATTTCGGATATTATTAATCCAGATGTGGGTGAAGTGTTATTGAATGGGATAAAAATATCAAAAATGAAAAGGGAAATTGGCTACTTACCGCAATACCCTAATTTTTTTCATTGGATGACAGCGCGAGAAACCCTTATGTTTATGGGGCAACTTTCAGGGATGAAAAAAGAAGCATTGTCAAAGTCGATACCAAAAATTTTGGAGAAAGTTGGATTAAGTGGGGAAGAAGATTCGAAGGTGAGTACCTTTTCTGGTGGAATGAAACAAAGACTCGGTATTGCACAAGCATTACTGCATAAACCGGCGCTTATTGTCATGGATGAGCCAGTATCCGCATTAGATCCAATAGGTAGAAGGGAAGTATTAAATCTCATTGAAGAAATAAAAAAAGATACGACTATTTTATTATCAACCCATATATTGAGTGATGCAGAAGAAATCTGTGAACGATTTGTCATGATTAAAGATGGAACAAAGATAGAAGATACAACAATTACTGAGCTTTTACACCGTAATAGCGAAAATAAATTAATCATTGAAATCACAGCTAAAGATCGAGAGTGGATTGACGTTGTAAAAAATTTGCCTTATGTGAAGGATGTAGAAGTGATTGGACTTAAAGTCAAAGTGAAGGTTGAAAGTATCAAAATAAATAAAAATATGTTACTGCAAAATGCACTCGAACATAAAGTGGACATCGTTAAGTTTGAAATAAACAACGATACTTTAGAAGAAATTTTCTTGAAATTGGTGGTGCAAAAATGAATAACTCAATGATATTGATAAAAAAAGAATGTGTTCAAATGTTACGTGATTTTAAGATCATTTGGCTACCAATTGTTTTTATATTTTTAGGGGCAACACAGCCAATAGTAACGCATTACTTACCATCCATTTTAGGAGCATTAGGTGGAGGGCAGGGAATTACCATCGATCCAAGTATGACATCACAAAAAGGAGGCGAAGTATTAGCGAGTACTTTGGGGTCTCAGTTTGATCAGCTCGGACTTATGATTCTAGTGATTTCTATGATGGGTGCTATTCAAACAGATAAAGCTAACGGTATGTTGGCCTTTATTTTAACGAGACCTGTTACGGTTACTTCATATATAGTGGGGAAAATAGTATCAAATTATGTAATAGTAGCGCTTAGTGTAATGATTGGATACTTTACCTCTTATCTATATACAAACTATCTTTTTACTGTTGTTCCGTTTTCGCACATGATTACTGGATTACTATTTTATTTAATTTGGGTTCTTTTTATCGTATCTTTCACAACAATGATAAGTGCTATTTTTCACAGTCAAGGTATTATTGCACTAATTTCAATTGTTGTTCTTTTAGCTTGTAGAATAATCGTCGGTTTGAGTCCAATAATAGATCAAGTTAATCCAGCCAGTATGAGTAAACACGCAATGGAAACGTTAGTCACAGGGGGAGTGAATGCAACTGCAATGGTCAATGTACTACTAACGATTATTTGGATCTTATTGACACTCTTCGTGACAAATTATTGGATTGCTAATAAAAAATTCACGTATGAATAAGAAAAGAATAATCGTGATGAGGGTATTTATTAAAATAAATACCCCAATAAGAAGAAGCTTCCACTACTGTGGAAGCTTCTCTAAATGATGTGCAATATCAATATACATATTTGAGTAGACTGAATGTATTTCATTACTTGGCGTAGCGTTAGAAGAGAAGTGGACAATGACCATATTTGCTTTCGGATCGATGTAAAGTGTTTGTCCGTAACTACCTAACACTTCAAAAGCACCTTGTTCATTGTGCGGAATCCACCATTGATTATGATAAGAAATGGAAGCTCCAGGGCCAACTGCAAGTTCACCTTCTTGGACATTTTTTATATCTTCAGTAATAGAAGAAGGGAGAATTTGTTTTCCATTATATTCCCCGTTGTTTAATAGCAATTGCCCGAATCTAGCCATATCTCTAGCGGTTGCATTTAAACCAGCGCTTGCTTGTTCTACTTTCGTTTCATCTGTAACGTAATACGCGTTTTCTTCCATACCAATTTGAGACCAAATTCGTTCACTAACATTTTCCGCTAATGATTTACCTGTGATCTTTCGAATCACCCAAGCGAGTGTTTCAGCTGATCCGTTATCGTAAGAAAAATCGGAACCAGGCGGTGCAGTTTCTTCTGCTTCTCGTAACATATCATAAATTTTCATCGGACCGTCGTAGTTTTTACCTCTAGGTAAAATATTGCTCGCTAAATATAGTTGTGCATCTTGATTTTCTAACGCTGGATGTTCATATCCGTGAGTAGGGTATTCTACAGAAACTTGCATATCCAATAATTGCTGAAGTGTGGCATTACCGAACGGTGTATTTTTTAATTCTTTTATATATGCGTCAGCTGTTTTTTCTAAGTCAATACGGTTTTCTTCAGCGAGAGATTGTATAATTGCTCCGGTAAAGACCTTTGCTAATGACGCCATGCCATGAGGTTCACTCTCGTTATATCCATTGAAATATCGTTCATAAACAAGTTGTCCATTATGTACAACGACAAAAGCATCCGTTTTGTTATCGTCTAAAAGTTTTTTTAGAGGAGTTGTATTTCCAAATCTACGCTCGACAGCAAAATCGTCTAAGTTTTGTGATGCGGTAGAGAAGTGGGAAACGTGATCCGGGTTATTATTTACCTCGTTAATTAAAGTGAATTCTTTCATATGTGTGTACGACCAACGTAAGTAAGGATCATCTAACCAATTTTTTTTCGTCACGTTATTTTTCGATGGGATTGTTTTATTATGTTTGAAGTATGTAAAACCGAGCCCTGTAATTACAAATATGAATGTGATTATGAGTAAGAGTAGGGGAGATTTTTTAAGTTTCATATCGGTCCCTCCTTTTTTATTTCTATTATAAGTATACGCTTCTATTAAAAGAAATACAAAATAAGGAAAGTAAACGGGGAAGTTTACTTTCCTTATTCATGTTAAGCGGAAACTTTTCCATCTGTATGTTGTTTCTTGAATTTTTGTTTTCGTCCGTGTAATCCATAATATAGAAGTAAAGTGAAGGCAACGATAATAGCTGCGATAAAATACATATTATGGTAACTGGATTTCGCTGCGACGATACCTAAAATGAAAGAACCAAAGCCAATACCACTATCAAAGAATGAGAAGTAAGTAGCTGTCGCAGAACCACGTCGGTGGTTTGGAGCGGCAGAAATCGCAATCGTTTGGAAGCTAGGAATTAATGTCCCGTAGCCTAAACCGATTAGCATACCTGCGCCAAGGAACCAAAATGAAGTTTGTGCTTGGCTTAAAATAAACATCCCAATTGTGAAAATAATGATAGCAGGGTAAACAAGTACATTTTCACCGAAGCGATCAAAAATCTTTCCTGTAAATGGACGAGAAATTACAACAACAAGTGCGTATACAATAAAGAAGTAACTAGCAACTTCTCCTAAACCGATCTCTTTCGCATAAATAGGAATAAAGGATAAAATGCCACTATAAGAAAAGGCTAAAACAAATCCTGTCAGAGCGATCGGAATAGAGGATGGTTCAATTAAGTCCTTCCATTTCATTTTTTCTCGTTTTTGTTTGTTCACTGGTGCTTCATGCGGAATATTTACAAGTAGTCCTAATAAAAATGCAAGCAATGAAAATACGGAACAAACGATAAATAGTACAGTAAATGAAAAATGAGAAATAATTGTTAAACCTAAAAAAGGACCAATTACCATCGGCAGACTCATGAATACGCCGAAATAGGCAAGTGCTTCGCCTCGTCTATGAGCTGGCGCAACATCTGTGACAATCGTACCAGTTGCTGTCGTTGCCATACCGAACCCAATACCATGTAAGAAGCGAAGGGCAAGTAATAAAAATAAACTTTGCGCACCGAAATACATAACAGTAGCAGCTAAAAATAATGAAAGTGAAATAAATAATATTTTCTTTCTTCCTAAATCATCGAGCCATTTACCTGTAAATGGTCTACATAAAACAGATGAAATAAGAAAAACAGTTGCAACTAAACCAATTTCCTCAGGTTTTCCTTTTAGGCCGTCTATTACATAGACAGGCAGAGTAGTCATAAGCATGTAAAATGTTAAGAAGAGAAATAGACTACTAAAACAAGTTCCGAGGAAATCCTTCGTCCAAAGTTTCTCACTTTGCATCGTCATCCCTCCAATTTAATCTAAATTTTTAATAATTTGTTGTAACACTTCAAATGCTTGATGTAAATCATCTTCGTTAATATCTTCTAGTGTTTTTTCTTCGAAAGTATCAACTTCTTCTTGCCATACCGGAATCATTTTTATCGCTGTCTCTGATAAAGAAATGAGCTTCTCACGACGATCTTTTCCTTCTGTACGAATAATCCAGCCCATCGTTTCCATACGTGTTAACGTACGAGTCATCGTTGGTGATTCAACATTTAAGTACTGGCACAATTCTGTTTGCGTACAAGAACCGGTTTGATTAATGCGGAAAATAACAGCCCATTGCGCACTGAATAGCCCAGTTGGAGATACGCGTTCATTAAATTTCTTTGTGAATTTTCGAGAAGTCTGGCTGACAATGTGAAAAAAATGTTGTTTTTCGTCCATGTATTTTGATCCTTTCAAATTAGTTACCTAGCTAACTATATACTTTTTCATTATAATTGTCTAGTAATAGACATGTTGATTTATGTAAAAATTTCGTATAGGTTTTATGTTGCGAACGTATATTCTGCATGCTATTCTTTAAGTAAGTAAAGAATTTTCTTTCTATTAAAAAGAATGGGGGAACTTGTGATGATTAAGCCTGCAACAATGGAGTTTGTTTCACTATCGAACGGAGAAACGATTGCGTATCAGGAAGTTGGAAGGCAAAATGCAGAAATTCTTGTACTCATTCACGGAAACATGACATCGTCACAACATTGGGATTTAGTAATTGAAAAGCTGCAAGACCGATACCATATTTACGCTCTTGATTTAAGAGGATTTGGACAATCAACATATAGTCAATCGATAGATTCATTACAAGACTTTGCAAGAGATGTAAAACTATTTATTGATCAATTAAAACTAGAGAAATTTTCATTAATGGGCTGGTCAATGGGTGGTGGTGTTGCGATGCAATTTACAGCGAATCATCCAACTTTTGTTGAAAAGTTAATTTTAGTAGAATCAGTAGGCATGAAGGGATATCCAATTTTTAAAAAAGATATTAACGGGCAACCGATCGTATCAAGTTTAGTAAAGACGAAAGAAGAAATCGCGCAAGATCCCGTACAAATTGCTCCAGTGCTAGATGCGATAAAAAATATGAATAAATTATATTACCGTACAGTATGGAATCTATTAATATATACACATAATCAACCGGAACCGGATCGTTACGAAAAGTATTTAGACGATATGTTAACGCAACGTAATTTCGTGGATGTAAATTATGCGCTCATTACATTTAATATTTCGGATGAACATAACGGGGTTGTAGAGGGAAATAAGCAAATTCATCATATTAAAGCTCCAACACTCGTCATACAAGGTGACAGAGATTATGTCGTACCGCAAGTAGTCGGTGAGGAATTAGCAAAACATTTGCCGAATGCAGAGTTGAAAGTGTTAGAGGATTGCGGTCATTCGCCGTTTATTGATTGTTTAGATGTATTTATAAAACATGTAGAGGATTGGTTAGAAGAGAAATAATCCCCGAAATGATAAGTATTGCATATACTATAACATTGTAGGTAAAAGGGGAGATTATCCATGCATCATCCGTTCTTAATTGCGCATTCGCCATATAATCATCACTTATATACAAAAATAATGATAGCTCCGATGTATATGCAAGTTTCACCAGCTGTAGTTCCTTTACAAATGCAATACCCGCAGCCACCAATTGCTCATGCACAGCAATACGTGTATGAAACTGCTTTTTATAAACATCCGTATTTCAAGCAATTCCATAACAATGTGAAAGCGCAAGTATGGGAAGGATAAGAAGCTAAAAGATTCATTCTTTTAGCTTCTTTTTTATTCATAATATTCGTACACGCATTTGGAGAAACAGTTTATAATGAAAAGTGGAAAGCGTGAGAAGGAGAGGGAAAAGGATGTCGATGCGTTTTACTTTTTGGATTATGGTTGGAATTGTAGCAATCTCGGGTTTGTCACAAGGGATGCTTTTACCGGCCATTGCAATGATTTTTGAACAAGAAGGGGTAAGTTCAAGTATTAACGGTATTCATGCGACGGCATTATACATTGGGATATTAGTTATTTCACCGTTTCTTGAAAAACCGATGCAAAAGTTTGGAATGAAGCCAATTATCGTTATTGGTGGGTTTCTCGTTATTATTTCATTATTCTTTTTTACACAAACTTTTTCATTTTGGGTATGGTTTATTCTTAGATTTCTAGTTGGAGTCGGAGATCATATGCTTCATGTCGGAACACAAACATGGATTACGACAACATCAGACCCGAGTAAAATAGGGAGACAAGTATCGATATACGGTGTATTCTTCGGAATTGGTTTTGCCGTTGGTCCGTATTTAGCAAGCACTGTGCAGTACGGTCTTGCAACGCCATTTATTATATCTACTATACTTTGCTTAATAGGTTGGCTATTATTACTTCCAACGAAAAATGCATTCCCGGCGCAAGATGAAAGAGAAGTGAAGAGTGAATCATCATTTTCTCGTTATAAACAAGTTGTTGGATTAGGGTGGATTGCATTACTAGGACCACTTGCATATGGCGTACTAGAAGCAATGTTAAATAGTAACTTACCAGTATACGCGCTTCGTAAAGGATGGTCTGTATCAGATGTATCCTTCTTATTACCAGCGTTCGCAGTTGGGGGCATTATTACACAAATTCCACTCGGTATATTAAGTGATAAATACGGAAGAGATCGTATTTTAACGTGGACGTTCAGCGTAAGTACGGGCATTTTCCTACTTGCAGCAGTATTTGATCACTATTACTGGATCGTCTTTGCCTGTATGCTGTTAGCGGGTATGGTCATTGGATCATGCTTCTCACTAGGTCTTGGATTTATGACAGATTTATTACCGAGACATTTACTACCAGCAGGTAATATATTATCTGGAATCGCCTTTAGTTTAGGAAGTATTATGGGACCTGTATTAGGAGGCGTATTTATAGAAAAAATACAGTATACAAGCTTTTTTATTGCGGTTATGATTATAATGGGAATTCTCGCAATGGTATATATGGTCTACATGAAGAATCAATTCGCATCAAGAAAAATAGAAAGTAGGTTAGGGCATGACAAAACAACCTAATAAAAAGAAATTTGAAGTACTCGAAAACGAAACAATTACAGACTGCTTAGCACGTATGGAACAAGAAGGCTATGCACCGTCTCGTCGTATGGAAGAACCAATCTTTCATGAAGTGAAGAAAAACGGCAAAACAGAAGTTGAACCGTGCGGTAGAAAGATTGTCTTTGAGGGGAAATTGAAGTAATACGTTATATAAAAAGAATTTGCTTTTGGGTACAAACAAGATAAAACATAAAGTCACATAAGAAAACGCTATTGATTCCAATATCAATAGCGTTTTTATTTTTAACAAATATATAGATCAAAATGAATTTCTGCTTGAATGGAACTAACAAAATCAATAATGTTTTTTTGTAAATACATCGCGGGTGATTCGTTATTCTCCACTTGCATTACTACCATAAAAAGAAACTCTAAACTATACTTCTTCTTGAGATGTTTTAATTGCTCTGTTTTTCCTTCAAGGGATTTTAGAATAACTTGTAACTGATTATTTATATCATATGATTCTTGATAGCCGGTGCTGAAAGTCCAATTAGTTTCTTTTCTATATAGGGTTTTGGTGGATACAAGATTCGGATTATCACGTTTTGCAACAACATCACCTTTTTTATAAGTTCTTGTAGGCTCGATACTTAGGGCGTCGGTAATTGCTTCAACAGGGAATATATTACCCGTTGCACTAAAATAAGCCATAACTTTTGTTTTATCCAGAATGGCTCCTCCTCTAGTAATAAGATGTTAATCTTATTACATTATAAAAATTTATGAATGTAAATAGAATTTTTATCCTGCTATTTGTGGGCAGTAAAACTTCTAATGGGAGGAAATTAGGTGAGAGCCAATTATCCATAAAAGCATGATTAGTGTGGGGAATAAAACCTCATTAGTTTCATTGTATTGAATTCCGGCGTTGAGGCATTAGTTAAAGATGGATACCTATACATTTGTAGGACAGAACAATTATACAAAAGTAGGATGCTTAAAAATATAAATATTTGTATGATAAAAACAAAATATATTTTAAAAATCAGAATGTAGAGGAGAGGGAAATATATAATGATACAAAGCATATATGAAACTCATTTACATGTAAGAAATTTAGAAAAGGCGATAGATTTTTATCAAAATAAGTTAAGCTTAACAGTAGCAAAAAAATTATCGGAAAGACGAGTTGCGTTCTTTTGGATAGGCGAAAATAAAGAGCAAATGCTCGGATTATGGGAAGTACATACGAATGAAGAGTTTGAGACGAAACACTTCGCTTTTCGTGTAGATTTAGAGTTTTTAAAGATTTCTAAATTATGGCTAGAGAAGCGTGGAATAGAGGTAGTAGGGAGTCAAGGGAAAGGAAATCGAGAACCAATTGTCCAAAGGTGGATGCCAGCTGCAAGTGTATATTTTCTAGATTGTGATGGAAATAAATTAGAGTTTATTTCTATGTTACATGATGATCCAGATAAACTAGAATATGCAACGTATTTAAGTGAATGGAAAGCGGAGCATCAAGAAAAATAAAGTTTAATCAGTAGGAGTTTTATAGCTTTGTATTATGTTAAATAGATAGACACAAATAAAATCCCTCAAGAAAAGGCATGTTCTTGAAGGATTTTTTATGCTTTATATATTTATATTGTTTGTAACTTATTAATTATATTCATGATTAGATATTTCAGCGCGTTGAATATAACCATCAGAGAAGCTGAAATAAAGATAATAGCTTCCTCGATTATATATAAAGCCTTCGCTAGTCATATCCCCTCCGATTTCATCGGGTTCACCAAACCACTCTTTTAATTCATTGATAGTCATATCCATTTTTACCCATATATGTCTTGCGTCCGAAGGGTACATGTCAATATTATAATCGCCGTATACCGCTATATTAGGTGCATCACATTCTGTACATGAAGCTTGCTTCCAAACATCAGGCGCTCCAAATTCTTTTTTCACTTCAGATATATCTTTACCTAGTGCATCTAATTTAAATGGACCAAACGTCCCATTCTGTAAAGCTGTTGTTAACATTTGTTTCATTTCTTCTTTTGTATTGATGTTGAAATTATAAGATCGGTTCTTTGCTATTGCATTATAGAAAAATTGTGCATATTGCTCACGCTTCACAATCATGTTGCCATTAAAATTACCTGATTCGTCACCTTGTGCTATACGGTTACTACGCACTGCATTTACAGATTCATAGGCCCAATGACCTTTTGGTACATCTTTAAAGCTCCCTTGTCCTTTTGATTCTAAATGAAATGCTTTTTGTAACACTACTGCCATTTCATATCGAGTTAATACATCATCTGGACGAAATGTACCTGATCCATCACCTTTCATAATTCCAGCTTGCGCAATGGCTTTAATATCCTTTTCAAACATATGATTTGTAATGTCACTAAACATATTCGCCTGTTTATCATCTGCTATTAAACCTAAATGTCGATTGACTAAAGAAGCTACCTGTCCTCTAGTAACATTGTCCCCAAAACCAAATTTCCCATTTCCGTATCCTTTATAAATTCCTGCTGACGCTAAGTAATCGATAGCATCTTTTGACCAGTGGTCCTTTGGTACATCTGTAAATACAACGTTCGCATTGCTAGCTACCTTATAGCTATTTTCATTACCGTTTGTTTTCGTAGTTGTTTCTCCATTTACTGTACCTACCATCGTTGTAGTTGCTAATGCTGCAGTGATTATGAAACCGAAAAATTTTTTAGCTTTGCTTGTTTTCTTGCCCATTTGCGCAAGCCTCCCCAGTTTAATTTAACTTTATTAAATATACGTATTACACATTTAATATAACTAAATGCATGCATCGTAATTATAACATGTAAATTATAATTATTTGTCATTTATTTCCGCAATATGGATAAATTTTTGATAATATAACTGAAAATGTAATATTTGGATAATGGATATTCAGCTCTATTTAATAATGGTATATACAGTAAAACATTCTGCTTTCCAATCTGTAATAGAAAACAGAACGTATATTTGGTATAATCGAAACATACTATATGAAACGATGTACATGAGTTTGACATTTACGTAATAAGGTAAGTACTACATAATAATAACTACGCTATAGAATTCAGTTCATGTTATACAAATCAATCGTTAGAAAGGAAAAGAAGTAATGAATCAAATTTCATTTGAAGATTTATTTGAAGAAGAAAACAAACCAGAAAAGGTGGAGGTAGCTGATATACCAGTACCTTTATCGCCATTGCAAAAAGATATATTGGAATTAGTGGATTCTGAAGAAATAAGTACACTTGAGCTATGTGAACAATTAATACGATCCGGCAAAATATCAGATGAAAGATTCACAACGAATAAGCCGAAAGCATATGGACAAGTATGCTTAGTATTAGAAGATTTTGTTAAAGAAGGAAAGCTTATTTTTGTCAAAAGCGATGAGAAAAGAGATAGGGTTTATAAATTAAAAGAAGAAGTTTCTAACATATAAGTTGTCCAGAGGTAAATGAATGTTTTCTAAGAAGAGAGTTCAGTAGTCAAAGAAAAAGGTGGTATCAATCAAGAAAGATTGATACCACCTTTTTCTTTTTTAACATCTTACATACTTACGTTTGAAACCAAGTCTGCCTCTATCAAGTTCTTTCTGAATACTCCCTGCAGCATTTAGAAAACTGCTTTTTTTATTATCACGTTTTACTTCAACTATACCAACTTCTTTTGCAATCTCGACTACCTTTTCGTGTAGTGGCACATATGAAATTGCTACAGTGTTTAGAAAATTATTCATAGCGGATTTTGTTCGTTCTGGTGAATCATGAATCGTATTTTTTACCATTTCAAGCATAGTGGAAATTTTGCTTTCAGAAAACTCATTGTCTTTGCGATTTCCTAAAAGCCAGCAGTAGCAACTCCAGCCCGCTGACATTCGTAGCTCGTCTCCACTTGCAATCCATTTATCAGCAACATCTTGTGCAATATTTGATTCTGATAAAGTTACTGCCACCACATAATCGGACAACATATAAAAATATGCTCCGTCTATCCAGCGATCAAAATCAGACTCACTCATAGCTTTCGGATCTGCAATAATGCCTGCAAAATACATAGCATCGTAGTTGCCTGTCGCATACAGTTCTTCAGCTAACTCTTGGTTTAATTTTATTTTTTTAGCGATTGGTTTCATAGCGCCTGTAGCTACGCCGAAAACTGGCTCGTGCGCACCGTTAGATATGTATATTTTTTTCGTTCTTTCCTTACCGAGGGATTCAAGCTCTTGCATAACTGTTTTTAAATCCATAGCTGTGCACTTCCTTCCTTCATATAAAAATCATTTTAATTGCGATCATCTAGTTTAACTTTTTTATCATGTTTTCCATACTTCCTAATTTTAAATCTTATGTGAGTAGGATGTCTACTTTCTATAATTTATCGATAATTCAGTTAGTGATTTTGAAAGTCTAGCTATCTATAATTGTAAGGGTACTATATGAAAGTAGACGGGAAGGAAATACAGAAGTATAGCTTTTTACATAGATTGTTGGGATGAAAATAATATTTTACCTTTGGCTCTTTCTCGGTATTATCATGTTATTATTCGAAAAGGGAATAAATAGAATTTAAAATTAAACATGTGAGGTTGGTTATAAGTGATAAAGAAATTTACTAGAGTAGTATTAACTGCAATTATACCAATTGGTATGGTTGCGGGTTGTGGAAATACTGAAAAAACTGAAGCAAAAGAGCCGAAAGCGGTACAATCGGAGAAAAAGGATTATACGGATTACTCATATGGAAGCAAAGGTATATTAGTAAACGGAAAAGCGAAAGAACGTCAACAATACGAGGTTGGATATATGGATGATAACAAGTTAATTGGGATTGATGAAAATATTGAGGATTGTATTATTTTAGGTAATAAAGATGAAGCAGGTCTCGTTTGGAAACAAATAGAGCGTGGATCCATTATTGAAGTGCAATATGGTAAGGATCGCAATGATATTGTAGGCGTACAATTAGTAGGAGATCGTGAGCCATACGAAATTAGTGATAAGTTTGATCGAAATACGATAAACGAGATTGTTGAAAACGTTAAAGGGAATTTGTAATAGATGTATTTCGATAGTATAGGGTCCCTTATCATGAAATTGTGAATCAACGGCATTTTTTATATGAAAATGCCGTTGATTTGTGTTAAAAAATAAATGCCATTTTATAGTCTTGTAGAAAAACACGTATTAATCATAAATGAATTATTCTTTGTTCAGCTGTGATGATCGCCGTAAGGTTATTATCCAAAATAAAAGAGCACAAGCACTAACAGATACACCTAATATACATACTCCATCCCAACCATATTTTGCATACATATTTGTTGAAAGAATTGCACCTGTTGCACTACCGATGGAATAAAAAATCATGTAACTGGCAGTGAGTCGACTTCTTGCTTCGGGACGCACTGTGAACAGTATACTTTGATTGGTGACATGTACAGCTTGCACAGCTAAATCTAGAAGGATAATGCCGAAAACTAGTAATAATAGAGAGTGGTTTATAAATTTAATTAGGAGCCATGAAAGTACTAATAATAATAAGGCTATGCCAGTTGTTCTTTGGCCTAAACCTTTATCAGCTAATTGTCCAGCTTTAGTAGCAGCTAATGCACCCGCCATTCCAGCAAGACCGAACGCACCAATAGCTGTATGTGAAAGATTATGTGGTGTAGCACTTAGGGGCAATACTAAAGAAGTCCATAAAATACTGAATGAAGTGAAAATAAGCAATGCTAATATTCCGCGAATGCGTAAAAGTCGTTCTTCTATAAATAATAAGAAAACAGAGTATATTAATTTTCGGTAAGATAGAGTTGTCACTTTTTTATGTTCAAGAGTAGGTAAATTTCGGTGTAACAAAAAAGTTACGCAGAGTAAAAGGATAGCAGAGGTGAGATAAACGGATCGCCATCCAGCTAAATCTGTTAATGTGCCTGCAAATGTACGAGCAAGGAGTATACCTATTACAACGCCACTTGTAACGAAACCTACTATGCGTCCACGTTCTGCTGGATTAGCTAAAATTGATGCATATGCGACAAGTGTTTGCGTAACAGTTGCAAGAATTCCTACTAAGGCCATACCTATAAAAAGTACGGTGCTTGAGGAAGCGCATCCGATTATAATTAAAGCAAAAACGGATAAAAGCATGTGAGCAATAATAAGTTTCTTTTGGTTTAATAAGTCACCAAGTGGAACTAATAAAAGTAATCCAAGTGCATAACAAACTTGAGTAATAGTAATTACACTACCGATAGTTGAATGACTAATCTTAAATTCATTTGATAAAGAATCAAGAAGTGGATGAGCGAAATATATATTTGCCACAGCCATTCCGCAAGCTATTGCGAATAATAGAGTCATATAACGAGACATTGTTGCATGAACAGGTGAATGTATATGAGTGTGAGTATGTTTTCGAATGGTCATCATTTTTTCTTTACTATTCATAAAATCAGCTCCTTTTTGTATTGTTAAAAATAACGTACCGAACGGTATGTTATTTTATAAGTAAAATATAATCTTGAAGAAACATATATGTCAAGTTTATTTTGAATTTAATGTGATTTTTTGACACATCGTTTATAATTTAATACGATATATACTATACTGATTGGTACACAAATGGTGATGTGTAATCTTAATAACTAGATGTAGAAAGGAGATTGTTTTAAATGGCACGACTACGCGAATTTGATGAAGAAAAAGCTTTGGATGCTGCTATGCAACTTTTTTGGGAGAAGGGATACGCAGCTACTTCATTAAGCGATTTAACTGCAAAAATGGGAATACAAAAGCCGAGTTTATATTCAGCCTTTGGTGATAAAGAGGGGTTATTTGAAGCAGCATTAAGGAGATACACAAATTTACATGCGGCTAATATACGAACAAAACTTCAAAACGAACAATCTGTAAAAGAAGCAATTCGGACGTTTTTTGAAAATATAGTGGAAGAGGAATATAAAAAAGAGTTCAGTAAAGGTTGTTTTTGTATTAACACAATGGTTGAACTTGCTCCTCATAATGAAAAATTTGAAGTACTGACTAGAGAACATCAAATGTATCTTGCAGTTATTTTTCAAGAATTAATTACGAAGGGAATACGATCAGGTGAACTGCAAAATGATTTGAACGCTAAAGCATTAGCGCAAACATTAGTCACGTCCTTAATTGGATTAACAGTGTTAATGAAATCACGCCCAGAACGTTCCGTTATAGATAATTCGATATCGATAATAGTATCGTTAGTAAAATAATAATTGTAGAAGTATGTTTCAATGTAATACATTTTAAGGTTTTACGTGGCGTGTTATTTGAGAAGTAAGAATGAATTCATCAAAAAAATCCATTGGAGATCCAATGGATTTATATATAATAATTTTTTTGAGACTTCATTCAACATCATAACAAATTATTAATAAACAGTCTATATTTGGGGTTAGATTTTTTATATAGTTTGGTTGATAGCAAAACTATATAAAGGGGGTGTTATTCATTGGGAAACACTTGTCACCTTGATCAATCTGATTTACAGGAGTATATGCAAAAGGTATTTGGTACTAGTTATTTGGTTTCTAATGTAACGAAAATGCATGGCGGTGCACAAAAGGTAGTCTATAAGATTGACTGCAGCAATGGATTTTCCAGCGTTCTATATGTGTGGGATCTTACCATGAATTATTTTCAAGAAGAAATAGCAAACGGAGATATACATGAGCAATCCTATAGTAGTGATTTATTTGAATTAAATAACAAGTATTTAATCCAACAGGGAATTCAAACCCCCATTCTATATGATCTGAATAAGGAAAGAAGCCGTTATCCTTATGATTATGCTCTCGTTGAATATGTAAATGGACAAAAGGCAGAAGTGTATTTTCAACATACGGATTCATATGTAAAAGATAAAGTGTTTCAGCGGATAGGAGATATGCTGACAGGTATGCATGCCAATGAGAGAAATACTTATGGGAAAGCGAATCAAAGTGGAGTCAACACGGAAAAATGCCATCACTTGCAAATGAAGCATGCAAAAAAAGATTTAGATTACGCATCCCAACATATTGACAGCATCAAGGCAAGTCATAGCAAGCTACTCGATACATTGTACAAGCTTGAATCAAAAATTGAGCCAAGAAATCGATATGGATTTATACATGGGGAATTAGGCCCAGATCATGTATTAATTGATGACAAACTAGAACCTTATTTGATTGATATCGAAGGAGCCAAGTTCTTTGATATTGAGCATGAGCACAGTTTTTTACAGTTTCGATTTGGGGATTATTATCGATATTTAAAGAATGATACTCTTGATCCCAACAGGATGTTATTTTATCGGTTCCATCATCATATATCTTTAACTTCAGGCGGCTTGAGATTGCTTCACAGAGGGTTTCCAAATCAACAATTTGCAAAAGATCTAACTGATCACCATTCCCATTGTACACAGCGTTTTATTGAAGGGTGATGTCTTTAAGTTAAATATTATCTTTCCTTATAACGACAAAACTACCATGTTAGAAAGTGATTTTCTTACATTTCCTGTGGTGAAACTCTGTTTCATGGTTGGCTAACAGCATGTTTCTTTAAGAAAAAAATCTTTTAAATACAAATGTAACTAGAAATGATCTTCCGCAATCCAGCGATATTGTTGAATAAAACTTACAGTAATTTAATAGATACATGATAGTTATGAAAAATCATAAAGGTCCTTCTTGTTGAAGAATCAGTAAAAGGTATCCTAATTTATTTTTTGAGAAGTAGTGGGCGAAGGCGGATTTTCTTTTTAAAGTAAAGGGGATAAGTGTTTTTGACGGCGATTGCAATTGGTTATAAAATAATGTCTGTTAAGGGATTTTATAGAAACTATCATTCACCTGCTGGGATAAAATGAAAGCATGTATAAAAGGATGAATATACATAGGTGATGAAAAAGTTTTGTTACAAGTACATAGTAGATTCATAGTCTTTCACGAGTGAGAATAGAAAGGGAGGTTGAGGTATTTACACGAACAATGTAGATATCGATTACAGCAATGAATAAAATTATAAAAAAAAGAGTAATTGCACTATCAACAAGTTTAGTAATGTTAGGGAGTGCACCTTTAGCGATATCAGCAGAAGAGAGCAAAAACCTTCAAACAGATCAACTTCGTATCGCACAAGGGGAACGTGGAACGAGCGGATTAAGTTATTCGAATTTCAATCTAGAAACTCCTGATCACATGCAAATTAACGAAGCAGAAGTATCAGAAAACGAGAAAATACTTCTAGAAGAATATAAGCATAAACATGATGAAACAGAAGAACTAAATAAAATGAAGGAAGCTAAAAAAGGTCAAGTAGCAGAAGATGAAGCTATTTCAAACATTGAAAAGGCATTTGAACATGTAGACGGTAAAAATGATGGCTCTACTCGTGAAATGAAGCCGGTTGAAAAGCCAAGAGCCATTCAGTATAGTGCATCGATGACTACAAAGAAATATGGAACACTTGCAGGTACTCCATTTGTAGAGTGGATTGTTCCAGCAGGAAATCCTGATATTCGCCCTGCTAATCCGATGAAAGCACGCTACATTACAATTCATGAGACTGCAAACACAGCCCGTGGTGCGAATGCTGAAAATCATGCGAAATATTTGTATAAACAAGCAACGGAAGGTACGTTCCGAACAGCTTCATGGCATTTTACTGTAGACGACAAACAAATTTATCAGCACTTACCAACAAATGAAAATGGATGGCATGCAGGAGATGGCGATGGCTCAGGAAATAGAGAGTCTATCGGTATCGAAATTTCAGTTAACCAAGATGGAGATTACAATAAAGCGTTAGAGAATGCAAAGAGACTTGCAGGTTATTTAATGAACAAAGAAGGTATTAGTGCGGATCACATTTACAGGCATCAACAATGGAGCGGAAAAAACTGTCCTGATATTTTAATTTCGCGTGGGAATTGGACTGGCTTCGTACAAGGTATTCAATGGTATGCAAATGTTAATGCGCAAATTGACTCGCCTTTACAAGAAAGAGATGAGCTATTTGATTCAAATGAATATAATCCAGCTGAACCTAATATGGAGCTTGTAGTGAATGGTGACGGTATAAACGTACGTAGTGGCGTAGGACTTGAGCATCATATTGTTCGTAAAGCTTCAAACGGAGATCGTTACAAAGTGTTAGCAGTTAAAAATGGTTGGTATAAAATAGGTAATGATGAGTGGATTTTCTATAACCCAAGTTGGATTAAGATAAACTATAATGTGCCAAATAAAGAAGTGCAACAACCAAAAGATGATATTACAGGTGGATGGTTTGAAGGGCATATTCGTAAGCTGAACAGCCTAGGAATTATGCACGGTGAAGGAAATGGTGTATTTGCGCCTTATCGTAATGTAACGAGAGCTGAGTTTGCGACATTAATCTCAAATGCTCTAAAGCTACCAGAAGGAAATAAGTCATTTGTAGATATTAACAAAGCGCATCCATCACTTCATAGCGGTATTAAACGTAGTGCAAGTGCAGGAATTATTAACGGTCGTGGCGGAGGGATTTTTGATCCTAACGCATCTATCACACGTGAAGAAGCATCTATCATGATTGACAACGCATTACAGTATAAAGGTGTTACAGGTAAATTAGTCGCATTACCATTTACAGATCAACATTTGATTACATACAAACAGCCAGTTCAGCGGTTATATAGCTTAAAGGTAGTTACAGGTGTTGGAAATAATGAGTTTAATCCTAAAGGGACAACAACTCGTGGTGAGGCAGCTGCCTTTTTAGTGAAGATGTTAGACTCTATGCAAAAATAAAAATGGTATGTAAAAGTTTGTACTGATGCAAGAAAAAGTAATAAGGATGTTAAAGGAGCTATCCAAAATGAAAATTTGGAACAGCTCCTTTTTATTTTAGCCCCTATGAAGCCCCTTCCAAGCCCCTCATAAGCACCTACCAAGTAATAAATCACTAAGAAAAAACAAAAACAAAAACAACTACAAGAACAAAAAAGCGCGAAAAAATAAAACCGGCGTTGTAGTAGTTAAAAAAATTTGGAATTCAAATGCAAAAACAAAGCCCTCATTCCTATATGTATATTGAAGGGGTGAATTCTGCCTTTTTATGAATAAAAGGAGGAGGGAAATATATGGCGGTGTACCGTAATGTGCAGGTGAACTTTTGGCAAGATGAATTCATATTAGATTTAACGCCAGAGGAGCGTTATTTTTATATATATTTGTTAACTGGTACGAAAACAAAGCAATGTGGAATTTACGTATTGCCGAAACGTTTAGCAGAACTGGAAACAGGGTACAGTATGGAGACTGTTGAGAAGCTATTAAATAGATTTGTAGAATACGGTAAGATTTTATACGATGCGGAAACGAAAGAGTTATACATACTAAATTGGCTACACTATAACCCTATTTTAAATATGAATGTAGAAAAGTGTGTGTTACGTGAGTTAAAGACTGTAAAAAATAAAGAGTTCATACATATGTTTTTACGTAAATGTCTTGAAGAAGAATGGAAGATTCCATTGTTATTGCAGCATTTTGGTATGCCGAAAGAAGAGGAAAATAGTAGTTTACAAGAAGTTGCTGAGGAGAAGGAAGAAGAGATAGAAGAAGAGATAGAAGAGGATACTTCGCATAGTGAAGTTTATAAGTTTTACGAACAACATATAAGTAATCTATCTCCATATATCGTGAAGGAATTGAAAGAGTGGATACAAAAAGTTTCAGGAGAGAGAGTATTAGAGGTTCTGAAGGTTGCGTTTGAACAGAATAAGCGAACGTTTGCTTATGTGAAGGGGATTTTGAGGAATTGGTGTAAGAAAGGGCGGGGAGATTTCAGTGGAAGAAAGGAAGGAGAAGTCTGTTTACATGATCCATAGCATAAGAAAAGATGGATTTTTCCTATTCTAAAAGGTTCTTTCAAAATAGAAGCGAATAGTTTGAGAAAGGAGGGGTTATATGGAAGTCGTCATAAAGAAGAAACGAACTAGAGGTAAGAAAATTTTTATTTGGTCTAGTAGTATCGTTCTTTTGTTAGTTATTTGTACAGTGATTTTTTTGAACATATATACGCTGAGTTCTGTGCCAAAGATAGATGGGACGATAAAACTAGAGGATTTACAACATGCTGTTCAGGTAAAGCGGGATAGTAAAGGGGTACCGCATATTAAAGCGGAAAATGCACATGATTTATATTTTTCGCAAGGGTATGTACAAGCGCAAGATCGTTTGTTTCAAATGGATTTAAGTAGAAGGCAAGCTTCTGGGATGTTGAGTGAAGTTGTAGGGGAAGCAGCTGTTGATCGAGATAAATTGTTTCGAACACTCGGTTTACGACGAGCAGCCGAAGCGTCTGTTAGTCAATATGACGGGGAAGCGAAATATGCCCTGCAGTCATTTGCTGATGGGGTGAACGCTTTTATACGCGAGGCGAAAGAGGAAAAGAAATTGCCAGTTGAGTTTACTATATTAGGATATGAGCCTGCTGAATGGTCTATTGTTGATACGTTAACGATTGGAAAGTATATGGCGTTTGATTTAGGTGGACATTGGCACGGACAGGCGTTTCGATATTGGGCGCTGAAAAATTTGCCGAAAGAGCAAGCAAATGAGCTATTTCCTACATATCCGAAAGATGCGCCTAGATTGCTAGCTGAACTGAAAAATACAAATGTGGACGTAGCACAAAGTTTTGCAAAAACGATCATTCCTCCAGAGTTTAATGGTAGTAATAATTGGGTCATAAGCGGTGAGAAAAGTGCGTCTGGTAAGCCAATCTTAGCGGATGATCCTCATTTATCTCTTGCGACGCCTTCAATTTGGTATCAATCGCAACTCGAAATGAAAGATTTACATGTGAGTGGTGTTATTTTCGCTGGAGTACCGGGTGTTATATTAGGTCACAATGACAAAATAGCATGGGGCGTTACGAATACAGGTCCTGATGTGCAAGATTTATATATTGAGAAGCGAAATCCTAATAATGAAAATGAATTTTTGTATAACGATAAGTGGGAAAAAGCTACAGTTGTTGATGAATCTATTAAAGTAAAAGGCGGGAAAACAATTCCGTATAATGTGACGGTTACGAGGCATGGTCCAGTTATTTCAGGGTTTGCGGATAAAGGGAAAGAGAAAACGAAAACTGTATTCGCTTTGAAATGGACTGCTTTGGAGCCTTCCGCTGAATTAAAGGCTGTATTAAATATGAATAAAGCGAAAGATTGGAATGAGTTTGAAACGGCACTTCAAGATTTTCATACTCCAACTCAAAACTTTGTATTTGCATCAAATGACGGCACAATTGCGTATAAAGCGAATGGAAATATACCAGTGCGTAAAAAAGGTGATGGAAGTTTGCCAGTGCCAGGGTGGACAAATGAATATGAATGGGAAGGGTATATCCCATATGATCAACTTCCAAAAGTAATAAATCCAAAACAAGGGTTTATTTCAACTGCGAATAATAAAATTGTGGATGATAATTATCCGTACCATATTAGTAATACGTGGGCACAGCCATATAGGCAAATGCGTATTCAAGAATTTTTACAAGAGAAAGAAAAGTATACGGTGAAAGATTTAGAAGAGTTACAGATGGATCAAAAAAATTTATACGGGAAAGAATTTGCCCCTATATTTTTAAAAGAGTTAAATAAAGCATCTTTAAATGAAGTAGAGAAAGAAGGCGTAAAACAATTAACAAAGTGGAATTTTTACGATAGTAAAGATGAAGCGGCACCATTAATATTCCATTTGTTAATGAAAGAGATTTCAAATACGTTATTTTCAAAAGAAATACCGAAAGATGTGATGGAGTTATTTGAAGGGAAGTCACAAGTTGTTGATGAATTGATTCGAAAAGAAGTAGCAGGAGAAAACGGCGCTTGGTTTACGAAGTACGGAGGATTCACGAAAGTTGTGCATACATCGTATGAAAATGTAATGAAGAAATTACAGAAGGAATATGGCTCTGATGTTGCGGAGTGGAAGTGGGGCGATTACCATCAACTGGCGTTCACACATCCAATTTCAAAATCATCTAGTATGCTAGCACTACTTGCATTTAATCGTGAAAAACCAATTCCAATCGGCGGAAGCCAAGTTACCGTTCAAGCAGCGAGTTACGGAGAAAATGGTATTGTAAATCACGGAGCTTCTTGGAGATTTGTTATTGATACAA
Source organism: Bacillus sp. AY18-3 (assembly GCF_008042305.1). Classification (NCBI taxonomy): domain Bacteria; kingdom Bacillati; phylum Bacillota; class Bacilli; order Caryophanales; family Bacillaceae; genus Bacillus; species Bacillus sp. AY18-3. The sequence goes on from NZ_QKQR01000035.1 coordinate 26,455, forward strand.
AAGATATGTCAAACGGTTATCATATTGTAGGACCGGGACAATCGGGACATTTTAGAAGCGATTGGTACCATGATCAAATAGATGATTGGGTAAATGGAACGTATCATACGACTACATTGAATACGGAGGGGATAGAGGGGAAAGTGTTAACTTTAGAGCCGAAGTGATAATATTTCCACTGATTAAAAATTATAAATTAGAATATAACCCAGTTCTTAAATGATTTTAAAAGCCTACTATCAGTTAAGTGGATAGTAGGCTATTTTATAGGATAAGATTCAATAATTTTATTATGACAAAACAGTAAGTGTTTTAACATTTACTTATACGATAACGGGCCTTATTTACTCTGTTACAGTTGCTCATTTTTATACACCGCGAAACATTTTGTTATTCAATAATTCCAATTTCTAGAGCCTTTTGAACGGCTTCTTCTTTGTTACGGACTCCTAGCTTTGTATAAGCTGTGGAAGCATAATTTCTGACCGTACCACTCGATAAATATAACCTTGATGCTATGGTAGTGTATCGAAGGCCTTTTGCTACTAGCTGCAATATTTCTATCTCCCTAGCTGTTAGCTCATAAGCGGTTGCTTTTGATTGTGGTGTCTCTTTTTGCACATCAAACTTCTCAAATATTTTGTGAGACATTCCCTGATCAATTAGTGTCCCACCTTTGTGAATAAGTCGGATCGTATTAGCTAGCTCCAACGTTTCAATAGATTTAAGTAAAAAACCATCCGCACCGTTGCGAAGTGATTCCAATGCCTGTTCGGTATCTTGAAACGTTGTAAAAATCAATACGCGGATATGTGGCCATTGTTGCTTAATCTTTTTGGTTGCTTCGATTCCATCCATGTGCTGCATATCTAAATCCATAAGTATAACATGGGGTTGAAGGCGCCCACACAAATCGATGGCTTGATTGCCATCCTCAGCCAAGCCGACTACATGTAAATCTTCATATCTATCGAGTAGTGTCCTCAAACTTTCCCGAACAAATGGCTGATCGTCTACAATTAACAAACGAATAAGTCCATCTTTTATTTCAGTTTGTCGCGGTATGGTGCATGTAACAAGCATTCCTTCCTCTGGCTTTGTATATACAGACAAATGACCTTGCAAATTCATTGCCCGTTCTTTCATCGCATTCATACCGAAGCCTTCCTGCCATTCTACATTTTCTTTTCCATTATCTTGAACTTCTAACCTCGTATATTGTTCGTCAAACTGCAATGAAACTATAATTTCAGTCCCCTGACCATGACGTACTGCGTTCGTAAGGGACTCTTGTAAGCAACGAATGAATGCGATCTTTGCTTGCCGAGATAGTTGATATTCCTCTCCGAATGTCCTAAAACTTACATTTACCTGAGCGTGCTCCTGAAATTCGGCTCCAAGATTTTGTAGAGATTGAATCAAGGAAGGCGATTGACACGGAGAATCCATTTGATGTAGGTAACCTCTCACGTCCTCGATGCTTTTCCGTCCCATTTCAAGCAGAGAATCTAGCCTCTGTATACCCATTTCAGTAGCAAGTTCGGTACGCAACGTTTCCATCCCCATAATAATAGAAGTATAAGCGTGACCAACTGTATCATGAAGCTCACTCGACAGTCTGTTCCGTTCTTCTGCCAGTGTAATGCGTTCAATCTGAGACATATATTGCTCAAGTACCGCGTTTTGTTTACGAATCGCTTCATTTTGCTTATGATTGACGATTAATAAATGGAAAGCGAAGCCCATTACATAAGCAAGTCCATAGTAGGTAACCATAATCCAATAGCTATTACTTGGCGCAACCGCATAGAAAATTCCAGTTGTTATAAAAACTGTTGTTGGAGCTGTCCAATAATAGGATAAATGCTGACTATTCGCAGCAATCAGAAAAGCCGATATAAGAAATGTAACGTTAGCTCCCGGAAATAAAGAAGTTAAATATATACACAGTCCACCATATAGCAGTATTTCTGTGAACAAATAATATTTATAATTGAATAGTAAGGCTACCCATGGAACAGAGAAGGCAATAATTTCCCAAAGAATAATAATCCAAAGTGGCAATGTTAAACTATCCTGAAAATCTAATGTGGTTATGGCGATAGAGACACTAACAAGTATACGGACTCCTAACATAATCCAATCGTACCAAACCCAATACTTAACCATATCTAACAAGTTATTTACCCCCTAAATAGCCTACCTTTTTACTTCCTATATTATAAATTAATCCTTCATACATTGTTAAACTTTTTAATTTTACACTGCAATTCTCTTACAGAAGGCAAACTTCTATCGATTTAGTTGCCGAATCATGCTACGTGTATAGCCCCCAATTTTCTTTGTTAAACCATCTACTATTTTAATACTTATGGCGGTAAATACTATACCCATAAACATTACAAAGAGTGACTTGGCAAACGTATCTATCTGTATGAATATGATATTCATTTCAATGTAGCGATATAGTAGTGGTGCTAACAGGAACATAAGTGGCATTACATAAAAAATGGTTGCACTAATGAGACTAAAAATGCCAATCGCAAATTTCTGCATTAACCAATAGACAGCAGACCAAGTGCGACGATCAGTAAGCACTAATTTCACCTGAGTCCAGTTCGATGTATCTATTGTTATACTTTTATCATAAGAGTCTGTTGAAATATCTGTATAAATTTTCGTCTGTATGCGCTCGAATTGGATAAAAGGTGTAGTAGTCTGTAGTACACGTATAACTAGTGGAATCCCAATTACCGTAAATGAAAGGGTGAAACTGAATAGCAGAGCTATTAGATAAAAACAAAAATAAAACAATCCTGTAACGAAAGTTAGCAATAAAAAATAACCATTCTGGATGAATCTTGATTTCATAAAGTTCATCGCTCCTATCTATGTAATAACCGAATTGTACTGCTTTTTTTGTCATTCTCACTAGTGTAAAAGTGTCATATGACATTTCTAAATGATGATAAAAAGGGGAGAGTAACCTACTTCTGGTTAAAAAAGATGCTTATATTAATCTCCATAAAACAATCCCGTTCTTGCAGATGCAAGAAGGGATTGTTTTGTACTTTTATTTAATATGAGATGGACTTGTTTTTCGAATATGAAACATAATATCAAATTGCTCAAGCAATGACGTATCAAAGTATGCCGATTCGTTCGGTAAGAGTCGTGCTCCTATACTTAGTAATGGTCTTTTTGCTTGAACCCATTTCTCTGCTGGTCCTTTAAGGTGACGGTTATCCAATAAAAACATTTTATATGGTACTTTTCCGAGGGTATAATTGAAACTATTTACATCTTGTGGAATCGGATCCGTTATAATCTTATCTCCGGTGTCGTTGTATAAGGTGAAATTCCCCTCCGTAGTTGTACTGCCAATTGTGACATAATTATTGTCTAAACGTTCCTTTAAATACTGCCCCGCAACGTAAGGGTATAATTTCTCATCGATAATTCCTTTAGCTATATGAATATTGTGTCCCCATACCATCGTTTTACCACCCAATGTCTCTTGTACCCACATTGCATGATCGGCCAAGTATTGCTCATGTAGCTTTAACATACTTGGATAGTCGTTAGGAATTAGCATTGTGGTAAATTTCTCTATTACACTTGCCGTTGCTTTCGCCCAGATGTACTCGGGTGAAACTAATTCTGTTTTGGCTTGCCCATTCTCATCTTTTAGTAATTGGGCTACTCTCTCAGCGTTTGCTTTGAACTTTTCCTTTATTTCAGGAGCAAGGTCCATATATTCCTGTAAACCTCCATTAAAAGCCGACAATTCTTTATAATTTTCTTCTACTTCTGCCAGCAAATCTGGTCGATGCAGCCTTACATAATCAATTACTTTATTAAAGCAACCTTGGTCCAACTCCTTGAAGTCGAGCCCAATAAATTGGATCTTTTTTTTATTGGATGGATCAGCATTATAATCTTTCATCCACTCAATCATGGCTATAATTTCATCAGTAGGATATAACAAGTTTAAAAATTCCCTAGGGTTTCCTTTTCCTGTTTGGATATATTCATTTAGTTTTAAGCCGTTTCCCCAATCTTCTTCCATTGTGAAATTTGTAAAACCCATCTCAGTAACTAAATATTTCACAAGGCGAAACTTCATAGTGAAAATTTCAGAGCTTCCATGAGTATTCTCTCCTAAGCCTACATATTGTGCGCTCCCAATCATTTTCTTAAGTGGTTTTAAATCCTCAAATGATTTTGACGGCTCTATCGTTTTTAATGGGTAAGCCTGTGATTGTATTGATTTAACTATATTTTTTTGTATTGATTGACCTGAATTTTCGACTGCTACTGTTTGAGCCTTTCCTACTTCTACACATCCTGTGACTAATAAAGCTGTACTAACCATTGCAATTATTCTTTTCTTATTCATTTTTTCCACCTCAATTGAATTATTTGTAAAAGCAAGATTGATTCATTGTACTTGCACGAATCAATTGCCTTAATCCAATTGTTATTTATTCCATATCATATTTTCTAGTTACATATTGTCATAAGGTTAATTGACACAGGTCATATGCTAATCATTACACTTCTGTACTATCGGCTATGACAACTTATAAATAATAATTACCTTGATGAGTCGTAAGTAAGACTAGACTATAAATTGGGGAGGGGTTTTAAAGATGAATGAATCTGTATACAAAAATATTTTTATTCTAAGTTGTGTCTGTGGAAATGACAAGAAGTAAATTCGATAAACAAGTGAATGAAAGGGGAAGGGCGGATTACAATGATATTACACGCAAAATCGTTCCACAATAAAGATAAAATCCAACGTGCTAAAATAGGACTTCAACTCTTTCTGAGTATTTTAATCATTACTTCTATTATCTTAAATGTATTAGTAATAATTACGAAAAGTATGCCGCTTATTGTGGTATATATGTTTACCCCAGCAATTTCTTCTATTTTGACTCGCATAATACTGAAAGAAGGGTTTAAAGATGTATCTTTTAGTCTCGGTAACTTAAAGATATGGAAGGGGATCGGTTTTGCTCTGCTAATTCCTATAATTATTTGTGGAATTACTTATTCCATCGCCTGGTTGAGCGGAATTGCGAGGTTTCAGCATCCCGAAGGTGGTATGTTAGAACCAATCTACAATATGCTTGGACTTCAGTATGTAACGGCACCATTCAGTTTCATTTATCTAGTAGTATTGAGCGGCATTTTCGGAAGTTTGCTTAACTTAATCCCAGTTTTGGGAGAAGAAATGGGTTGGCGAGGTTATATGCTCACAAGGCTAGTCGATGCAGAGTTTTCACGGCCTATCCTTATTAGTGGATTGATTTGGGCAACGTGGCATATTCCAATAGTTGTTGCTGGCCTATATGTAGAGGGACCATCTGCCGTTCTTTCAGTACTGGGTATCTATCTTTGTATTGTACCATTTGGTTATATTACAGCTTGTTTACGACTTATCACAGGTAGCATTTGGCCTTCGGTTATTATCCATGCTACTTGGAATGCTATTATTCAAGGACCTTTCGCACGTGCAAGTACAGGGTATCAAACTGAGATTTGGATTGGAGAATCTGGCTTGATAACCGCCCTTATTATCTTGATTACGGCAATAATTGTGTCTCGGATAATAAGATTTACTAAATATTGATTTTTCACATAAATTTTTAAAAAATGATTGTGAATCAGAAAAACGGACTCTCAGATTGTTTTTTAAGGGTTTTTATCGGACGTGCGAATGTCATATGTATCGATAAGGATTAAATTTCACACGATTGAAAACAGGGTGTTTAAACGTTATTTTGTTTTTATTCGTAATTTTAAATCTGAAATACTGAAGCCAATGTAATACAATTTCATTGGCTTCAGTATTTTGATTCTTAACTAAAAATAGAGTGGAAAATTAAGGGTGTCATATATATTAATTAAAAGTAGCATACAAAGAATGCTTAAGTGACATTTCTTTTGTTATAGAATAAACAAATCCTGATATTGCAGTAACTATTATTTTGAGGTCAATTTACTGTGAAATAAGTGTCTAATGTCTACTATTAATTTGGATCTATGTGACTGCATCTCTTAATTAGGGGTGTTGTTTTTGTTAAGTAATAGCCATTGTACTTAGAAAATAAATAATATGTTTATGTGATGGAGTAATAAAGCTAGGTAGCATAAAGATTGATACTACAAAGATTAACAACATATAAAAAAATATTTATATGTTGTGTCACCGCTGCTATCCCTAATAATTTTTGAATCTATTTATTTCTTCCGCTTTTGCGGAAACTAAAACTAATGTTGCGACCAGTAATATAGTGCCAATTAGATAAAAATAGTTGGCACTATATCGTCAGTATTTTTAATATTCCATTCGCTTTTTGTGTTTTCTATTTTTATTTTTGTACTGATGATAAGACCTTTCCCTCAATTAGATCTTTAAATAACGTAGACCTATTTGGTGCTTGAATTTCTTCCAACGTGAATTTTCCGAAGCACAGTGGTTCAGAAATAGCTTTATCATTTTCATCTGCTGTTAAATTTTCGACTTCTTTATTATCTTTGTCAAAAATTTGGAATACAGCAGTTTATCAGTTTTATATTCGAATTTGCAGCATCCACTTTTTTAATCTCAGTTTGTCCAAGTGATTGAATTTTTGGCTGTTAGTTCTTACTGTGATACAGTATCTCCTTGGACTTTCACTGTATTTTTAATCTTTTTTCCAGCTTGTCCCTCGCATGGAGTACCATTGTATGCCACTCTGTATGTGTCACATCCCAAAATTCTTCGTTTTCTTTTCCTACATTAAATTTACTTTTGTCTGTATCGAATTGTATCTGTCACTGTTTAGCCTACTATTTGTAATGTACCTGGGGCATATTCTAGTTCGTCTGGCAATGTATCCGCAAAGGCTAGATTTTTCGCAGGATTAGCAAGAAGCTATTACTTACTAGAGTTGTATACTCCAATCATCCCTTGTTTCTGTATTTTGTAGGTTCTTCACTGTTTTCCCAAGTTCTATGATTAGATCTTGGAGAATTAAGAAACGACCTCAGCTCATTTCATTGTCGTTTAGAAAATTATAAGAAAAGAATCTATTTCTTTCACACTTTTCCTAACTACTCTGATATTTAGATGCTACTTACAAATAAATAATATATGATTTTCATAAAAAAAATATAGTAATATTTTGTCGTGAATTGTACTAATTTGATATTTTATAGTAATATTTTGTCTTGAGTTATACCTGACGGAAAATAATTTATGAATTTATACAGGAACGATGTAAAAATTTATCAGTAATCTAATTAAGAGGAGAAGGTAATGAATAATTCAATCGATATACAACACTTGTGTGATCTCGCACATAAAGCCTTTAATGTACCTGTTCACATTTTATCCACAGACAAAAAAATCTTATATCATTCTAATTCTGAGGATATTTGTAGTCCTTTTTATTCTTCTAAAGAAGAATATCTTAGTGACATTTATCAAGAAAATGATCCCTATAATTTGCCCCTTTTCAGATGTAACAGTTATCTTGAAAATTTCATCCTAATTCATATAGAAAATCATGATTATATAAAAGGGACTATAATAATTGGCCCCACTATACATCCAAAGGGATCGGATGATGTAACCTTTAAACTTCGAAAAGAATTTAACTCAAATGATAATATTCAAGAAAGACTAACCTATTTTCAATCCCTACCTGAGGTTAAAAAAACTTCTTTAATTGATATGGGAATTTTATTGCATTACATGATTTTCAATGAAAAGTTAGATGTTGATATTGTGGTAGAAAAAAATAAAGTGTTAGAGGAAGTTCCCTATAAAATTGTGAAACCTGATCTATATATTTTAAAACGTCAACAAAATAAACCAAAAACTCACAACATGGCATTAGTACATAATTATTTTTCAGCAATCAAAGAGGGAAATAAAAAGAAGTTGTTGCAATATATGTATGCAGTTTCGCAGGAAGATACGGAATTAATTTTAACAGCGGATCCACTCAGAAACCAAAAAAACCATGGGATTATTGCGATTACTTTAGCAACTCGATATGCGATAGAAGGTAATCTCCCACCAGACATTGCTTTTGCTCTTAGTATTTTGTATATCCAAACCATGGAACAACTAGAGAACGTGGACTCTGTAAGGCGATTGTCAGGAGATGCTTTACGTACTTTTGCAGATCGGGTGAAAGAATTCAATGCGCAAAAATTTTCAAATGCGGTTACTACATGTATGAATCATATTAGTAAAAATGTTTACGATGGAATATCTCTCAATGAACTCGCTAATCATTTGGATATTACCCCTACTTATTTATCTAAATTATTTAAAAAAGAAGTGGGGATTCCTTTAAGTGAATTTATTCAAAGGGAACGAGTGGAAGAAGCAAAAAAATTATTAACACTCACTACATATCCACTATCAGATATTTGTGCCTGGCTTAATTTTAACGACCAAAGTTATTTTACAAGGGTTTTCAAAAAAACAACTAACATGACACCTAGACAGTATCGTGAAAAATATACCGTAATATAAGCTTAGTATCAGTTTCTTGTGAAAAAACTTTAATATACGCGCAAGTAAATCTAAAACTTGAGCATACTGTTTCTTTTACTCTAGAAAGGGTATGTGATTGATCTAGAAAAGGAATATGTATTCAAATAGATCTTGAAGAGTCCATGAAACATTTAGTGAAGCCAAAGGACAAGGGTAAGATTTATAACATGTTGTTAATTTTAAAGAGTACACTATCCGTTATTTTTCTAAGGAGACAAAAAAACAGAAGGCCGCCAAGGTTCTTTTCGAGAAAGCTTTGCGGCTTTTTTTATATTTTAAAACCCATGGTTATAACGAGGAATAAGTTTATAGATTAATATCTTCATGTTAAGTATTTAATAATGGTGATATTAGGGACTATTACATAAAGTTTAACAATATAACATATATCACTTGATATATCTATAGTATATGCAATTATACATAACCAAATAAAGGGGAAAAAGTATAAAAAAACCTATTAAATTATTCTATAAGTATTTTTTTAAAAATAAAATTGCTTGGTTGAGCTAAAATGGTTATTTACTAACCGTATACACTTTAATTTGTAATCATTACAATTACAGAGCTGTAATTCCTAATTAATTATATTGGTATAATTAATTAGACTCGTATTTTTACTTAATAGTTAAATTATCGAGCTCAATCGACAAAATTTTGCTATTTACGCATTGGAAATTTAATGTTTTAATGAACAACATAACTGGTATGACCACACAGAAGGGAGAAGAGCAAGCTAATAGAGATAGAGGTTATTAAATTTGCAAGTAACATTATGTTGTGAATAATTTTCTTAATAATCAGTTTATTTTTAAGGTATTTAGAATCTCAAAAGTAGTATTTTTGTAAAAATGGGTTTTAAGTTTCTACATAGCAAAAGTGAATTTATTCCGCAATAAAAGTATAAGCAATGTACAGTATAATTTCATCTTTTGTAGTCTTGTAAGGCTATTGCTGACAAAACTAAAAACCATATTATGAAATTGATATTAAAAAAAGGTCATGACAGGATTAACTCTAGAAGCAATGGTTATCTATCTTCACGGATCTGTAAGTTAAACAGCAGCTCTAAGGGGGAAATAATATTTTACTACTTATTGGGCAGCTAATTCAAATATAGCTGATGAATTTTTATCGTTTACTATTTGAAAAATAGAGTATCTAAATGAGAGGGAAGTAAAATCCTTAGATCCTCTTAGAAGTAAATAATAACGATAACACCCTATCCGAAAGACTTCCCATTCCCCATGCGTGTGCAAGGAGAGAGCCTAGCGCTAGGGCGTACAAGTTATATGAATCAAGTTATAAAAAACAATGGTAAAGGAGTGTACGGAATGAAAAATAAAATAATGACAGGATTTTTAATAACATCCATTGTAACTGGAGCAACTATTCCTATCAATACTCTCGCAGCACCAATCGTTCAAGCAGAAACTCAACAGGAAAGCATGGATATTTCTTCATCATTACGAAAATTAGGTGCGCAATCTAAATTAATCCAAACGTATATTGATCAATCTTTAATGAGTCCTAATGTACAGCTAGAGGAAGTCCCAGCTTTAAATACCAATCAATTCCTAATTAAACAAGATATGAAGGAATGGTCATCGGAACTCTATCCACAGTTAATTCTATTAAATTCAAAAAGTAAAGGATTTGTAACGAAATTTAATAGCTATTACCCGACATTAAAATCGTATGTAGACAATAAAGAAGATAGAGAAGGGTTTTCGGATAGACTTGAAGTTCTTCAAGAAATGGCTATGACGAATCAAGAAAATGCGCAACGACAAATTAATGAATTAACAGATCTTAAATTACAGCTTGATAAAAAATTAAAAGATTTCGATACTAATGTGGCAACTGCGCAAGGCATATTAGGTACAGATGGAACAGGAAAAATAGATCAGTTAAAAAATGAAATATTAAATACCAAAAAAGCAATTCAAAATGATTTACAACAAATTGCATTAATACCAGGAGCTTTAAATGAGCAGGGATTTGCTATATTCAAAGAAGTTTATAGTCTTTCAAAAGAAATTATTGAACCGGCTGCTCAAGCAGGGATGGCAGCGTATAACAAAGGAAAAGAAATTAACAACTCTATTCTAGAAGCGGAGAAAAAAGCGGCGCAAGAAGCGACAGAACAAGGTAAAACTGCTCTAGAGATTAAATCGGCCAAAAAAGCAGCTCGTGAAGCAATTGAGAAAAGCAAACAAGGTGAAATAGCTGCAGCTGCAGCCGCAAAAACGCAAGAATATGACCTGATGAAAGCCATTGATACTGAAAAGATTAAGAAAACATTTGGTGTCTTCGCAGAAGTAAATAAACTAACAGCAGAGCAGCGAGCATATTTAGATGACTTAGAGAAACAAAACCAAAAAATATATGATTTAACAACGAAACTATCAATAGCAGATTTACAAAAATCAATGCTTCTTCTTTCACAAAATGATTTGCATACGTTTGCAAACCAAGTAGATGTAGAACTTGACCTACTAAAGCGCTATAAAGAAGATTTGGATCTAATAAAAAATAACATTACAAAATTATCTACTAATGTTGATGCAACTAACGAGCAGTCTCAAAAAGATACATTAAGACAATTAAAAAATGTAATAAGTTACCTTGAAGAACAGGTATATAAATTTTGATATTACGTTTTTCAAAAAAACTATAAAGATTATAAGAATCTAGCGAAAGAAGGAGAATAGTTATGAAAAAATTCCCATTCAAAGTGCTAACTTTAGCCACTCTGGCAACGGTTATAACTGCTACTACTGGTAACACTATTCATGCATTTGCACAAGAAACGACCGCTCAAGAACAAAAAGTAGGCAATTATGCTTTAGGTCCCGAGGGACTGAAGAAAGCATTGGCTGAAACAGGGTCTCATATTCTTGTAATGGATTTGTACGCAAAAACAATGATTAAGCAACCGAATGTAAATTTATCTAATATCGATTTAGGATCAGAAGGAGGGGAGTTGCTCAAAAATATTCACCTTAATCAAGAACTGTCACGAATCAATGCGAATTATTGGTTAGATAAAGCGAAGCCACAGATTCAAAAAACAGCTCGTAATATTGTAAATTACGATGAACAATTTCAAAATTATTACGACACTTTAGTAGATACTGTACAAAAGAAAGATAAGGCAGGTCTAAAAGAGGGCATAAGTGATTTAATTACTACAATTAATACAAATTCAAAAGAGGTTACAGATGTAATTAAGATGCTACAAGACTTCAAAGGGAAACTATATCAAAATTCTACAGATTTTAAAAATAATGTTGGTGGTCCAGATGGCAAAGGTGGATTAACTGCAATATTAGCAGGTCAACAGGCAACGATTCCGCAACTTCAAGCTGAAATTGAGCAACTTCGTTCTACTCAGAAAAAACATTTTGATGATGTATTAGCATGGTCAATTGGTGGTGGATTGGGAGCAGCTATTTTAGTTATTGCAGCTATTGGAGGAGCAGTTGTAATTGTTGTAACTGGTGGTACAGCAACACCAGCTGTTGTTGGTGGACTTTCAGCTCTTGGAGCAGCTGGTATCGGTCTAGGAACTGCGGCGGGTGTCACGGCATCTAAGCATATGGACTCCTATAACGAAATTTCTAACAAAATCGGAGAATTAAGTATGAAAGCAGATCGTGCTAATCAAGCAGTTCTTTCGCTTACTAACGCGAAAGAAACATTGGCATATCTATATCAGACTGTAGATCAAGCGATCTTGTCTCTAACAAATATTCAAAAGCAATGGAATACAATGGGCGCAAATTATACAGATTTACTGGATAATATCGATTCTATGCAAGACCACAAATTCTCTTTAATACCGGATGATTTAAAAGCTGCTAAAGAAAGTTGGAATGATATTCATAAAGATGCAGAATTCATTTCAAAAGATATTGCTTTTAAACAGGAATAGAACTGAAAATTAAAACCTAAATTGGAGGAAAATGAAATGATAAAAAAAATCCCTTACAAATTACTCGCTGTATCGACGTTATTAACTATTACAACCGCTAATGTAGTTTCACCAGTAACAACTTTTGCAAGTGAAATTGAACAAACGAACAATGGAGATACGGCTCTTTCTGCAAATGAAGCGAGAATGAAAGAGACCTTGCAAAAGGCCGGTTTATTTGCAAAATCTATGAATGCCTATTCTTATATGTTAATTAAAAATCCAGATGTGAACTTTGAAGGAATTACTATTAATGGATATGTGGATTTACCTGGTAGAATTGTACAAGATCAAAAGAATGCAAGAGCACATGCTGTTACTTGGGATACAAAAGTAAAAAAACAGCTTTTAGATACATTGACTGGTATTGTTGAATATGATACAACATTTGATAATTATTATGAAACAATGGTAGAGGCGATTAATACAGGGGATGGAGAAACTTTAAAAGAAGGGATTACAGATTTACGAGGTGAAATTCAACAAAATCAAAAGGTTGCACAACAACTAATAGAAGAATTAACTAAATTAAGAGACTCTATTGGACAAGATGTTAGAGCATTTGGAAGCAATAAAGATCTCTTGCAGTCGATTTTAAAAAACCAAGGTGCAGATGTTGAAGCCGATCAAAAGCGTCTAGAAGAAGTATTAGGATCAGTAAACTATTATAAACAATTAGAATCTGATGGGTTTAATGTAATGAAGGGTGCTATTTTGGGTCTACCGATAATTGGCGGTATTATAGTAGGAGTAGCAAGAGATAATTTAGGTAAGTTAGAGCCTTTATTAGCAGAATTACGTCAGACCGTGGATTATAAAGTAACATTAAATCGTGTAGTTGGAGTTGCTTATAGTAATATTAATGAAATGCACAAGGCACTTGATGATGCTATTAACGCTCTTACTTATATGTCCACGCAGTGGCATGATCTAGATTCTCAATATTCGGGCGTTCTAGGGCATATTGAGAATGCAGCTCAAAAAGCGGATCAAAATAAATTTAAATTCTTAAAACCTAATTTAAATGCAGCGAAAGACAGTTGGAAAACATTAAGAACAGATGCTGTTACATTAAAAGAAGGGATAAAGGAATTAAAAGTGGAAACTGTTACTCCACAAAAATAGGGAAATATTAATTCTGTTGCAAAGTGAACCATAACATAGAGAGTCTATGATTACACTGTTAAACAGTAAAGCGTTAATTAATAAATCCTTATATATTAAAAAGGCGGAGTCTCATTAAAGACTTCGCCTTTCACTTATATATAAGTTATATCCAAATAAAAAGATAGCCATGTAGTTTACTTGTTTTTAAAAATTTGTAACAGAATCGATTAATAGGGGACAGGTTATATAGATTTGCTTAATAATATTGAATCTATGCAACTACATCGTCTTTTAATAAGAATAGGACTTGAAATCAAACTCTATACAGGAGGAATAAGAAAAGATGAAAAAAAAACCTTATAAAATACTGGCTGTATCAGCATTTTTAATTATGACAACTACCTATGCAGTCACACCAGTAGCAACCTTTGCAATTGAAACTGAACAAACGAACACTGGAGATATGTCTCTTTCAGCAAATGAAGAAAAGATGAAAAAAACTGTACAAGATGCTGGGTTATTTGCAAAAGCTATGAATGAATATTCTTATTTGCTAATTAATAATCCGGATGTGAGTTTTGAAGGAATTTCTATTAATGGGTATGCAGATTTACCTAGTAAAATTGTACAGGATCAAAAGAATGCAAGAGCACATGCTGTTACATGGAATACAAAATTAAAAAAACAGCTTTTAGATACATTGACCGGCATTATTGAATACGATACAAAGTTTGAAAATTATTATGAAACATTAGTAGAGGCGATCAATAATGGAAATGGGGATACTTTAAAAAAGGGGATTACTGATTTAAGGGGGGGAATTCAACAAAACCAAAAGTCTGCAAAAGCATTAATAGAAGAATTAACTAAATTCAAAAACGCTATTGGAGAAGATGTTAGAGTATTTGGAAGCCATAAAGAGACCTTGCAATCGATTTTAAAAAACCAAGGAGCTGATGTGGAGACTGATCAAAAGCGTTTAGATGAAGTTTTAGGACAAGTAAACTATTATAAGAAATTAGAATCTGATGGATTAATAATGGTGAAAGTACCTTTTATCCCCACGCTTATTTCTGGTGGCATAATGATAGGTGCTGCTAGAGATAATTTAGGTCGATTAGAGCCTGCTTTAGCAGAATTACGTAAAACTGTAGATTATAAAATTACATTAAATCGTGTAGTCGGAGTTGCATTTCATAATATTAGTGATATGCATAGTACGATTGATAGTGCTATTACTGCTCTTACTTATATGTCCACACAATGGGATGATTTAGATTCTCAATATTCGAGTGTACTGGGGCATATTGATAAAGCAGATGAAAAAGCTGATCAAAATAGATATAAATTTTTAAAGCCTAACTTGAATTCAGCTAAAGATAGTTGGAAAATATTAAGAACAGATGTTGTCACATTACTAGAAGGCATAAAAATTGCAGAGAAGAAAGAACAGGATTTTATGAATCTACTTCGTCCATCAAACGTTTTTTACTTTTATAAAAAAATCCATAACGCATACACTTTTGAAATAAAGACTGGAACAAATGCACCAAATGCGTCTTATAAAGTTATGAATTTAACTAAAAACACTGTTCATCATATGTGGAGTGGAGGTGCTAATACAAGCATGTGGGCTGACTGGCTTTCATTCAATCCAAATGATGAATTTGCGGTGGTAGCAGTAGTGGATGGGAAAGAATATGTTGTGTATAAAGACAAAGTAGAAAATATAATGAACTGAACCCAAAAAATGCATTAATTGGGGATGGTACACATCGCTATCAAGCTAAGAAAAACAAATACCCCCAGAACGAAATTTTGTGCTAATTTTTAACAGAAAAGCTCATTTTTTCGTTTGGGGGTGAATCTATTTTCTTAAGTTGATGGGCATGGGGGGTATCTCAAAATCTTAGCTTGATGGGCATGTGGCGGTACCCCACATCCATCAAATTAAGGATTTACACTATTCTTGAAGTTAAAAGCAGGTTACTATTTTCTTATGTTAATGAGAATTGCAACCTGCCTTTATGAAATATGCACCAAAAACTTTATAGTAATAAGTCTGGCGTTATCTCTCTAATTATTAGGATATTTTTTCTTCATATATGCATACTAAACATACTATAGAAGGTGCATAGAAGGTGAGGAAGCCATGACTAAATTTCTGAAATGGTTAAAATATAGAGAAAATCCTAAATCATGTTCAATACGAGACGATACTCCTGTTCCCCAAAAAAATATAGAAGACTCTCTCTTAGAAGCTAGTTTATCGAAGAATATAGCTGAGCTTCAGAATGTATTTCATCAATCACCTGATCTAGTGATTCGACGGTTTCAAATGACAGAAGCTGGACTAGAAGCCGCTTTAGTATATTTGTCTGGATTAACAGATAAAGAATTGATTCAAAATCATGTTCTAAGTCCTTTGATGAATAGTGATTTTGATACCAATACAGAACTTCCCATTACATTAGGACAAATTAAAATTATTAATACGTGGAGTCAGAGTGAAAATGCTATTTTAGAAGGGGATAGTGTTTTATTAATTCACGGTCGAACTACAGCGTATCAATTGGACACAAAAGGATGGCCGCAAAGAAGTATTGAAGATGCTCATAACGAAATATCTCTAAAAGGTGGGCATCAAGGATTTGTAGAAACCGGAGCTCAAAATATCACAATGATTCGAAGGTATATTCCACATCGCCAATTAATGATAAAAGAGATAACAATTGGTTTACGAAGCAAAACAAAGATTTCTATTTTATATTTAAAAGATGTAACTTCTGAGGATGTGCTAAAGGAATTAGAAACACGGATTCAAAGTATAACAGTTGATGCTGTTACTAGTACAGGTGAACTTATTGAATTCATTGAAGATAACCCGTACTCACCATTTCCACAATTTATGTTAACAGAAAGACCTGATTTAGCCGTATCGCACATTCTACAGGGCAGATTTGTGACTGTAGTGGATCATTCGCCAAATGTATTAATTGCTCCAACAAATTTCATCTCTTTTTTTCAAGGGGTGGATGATTACGGTACAAGATGGCTAGTTGCTTCGTTTATTCGTATACTTCGTTTTATCGCCTTTTTGGTTGCTCTATTTTTGCCAGCGAGTTATGTTGCGTTTATTTCCTTTAATTTCGAAGTTATTCCTGTAGAGCTTTATTTATCTATTGCAGAGTCAAGAACAAGCGTACCTTTTGCTCCAGTAATGGAAGCATTACTTATGGAAATAACGCTGGAAATGATGAGAGAAGGGGCCTTACGCCTGCCTACCCCGATTGGTCAGACAGTTGGAATGGTAGGAGGTATTATCATTGGACAAGCAGCTGTTCAGGCCGGAATTGTAAGTAACATTATGATTATTGTTGTTGCTGTTACAGCCATCTCTTCTTTTATTATCCCTAACTATGATATGGGATCTGCAGTTAGACTTTTACGATTCCCCATGATGATCTTAGCTGCATTATTTGGAATTGTAGGACTGGTTATCGGGTGGATGACATTAATTGGACATCTTATCAGTCTTGAATCGCTAGGAACTCCTTATGGAACACCGTTAGCACCGTTTCGCTTTGCAGATATGAAAGATACTTTTATACGCTTTCCTTTATGGGCAATCAGAAGGCGTCCTAAGGGTACAGGAGCTATTCAATCTATTCGACAAGGTAAGAATCATAACAAAAGGTGAAATTATGAAAAAATATGCCTATAATGACATCACTCTTATGCAGTATATTGTTTTAATCAATGGAATGCAGGTCGGCACTGGCGTTCTATCTCTTCCACGTGTGCTTGCAGAAAAAGCTGGAACAGATGGATGGATAGCTATATTGATTGGCTGGATATTCTCCACAATATCAGGTGTTTTTATTGTGAAAACAGCTGCAAAATATCCCGAGGACACACTTTACGAAATTCTTATACGATTTTTCGGGAAAATAATAGGGAAAACACTTGTTGTTATTTACATGATGTACTTCGCTTTTTATTCTTGTACTGTTCTTGTGAACGCTATGCTTTATCTTAAGGGATGGCTTCTTCCAAAAACGCCTGATTATCTAGTTATCTTTTTGTTTTCGATTCCTACCTTTCTTGTCGCACGTAACGGCCCTCGTATTATAGGGCGGTACTCCGAACTTACTTTTTATATGTTGCTTTGGATTCCGTTATTTTTTTTGGTACCTCTTAAAGAGAACGGAAGTTGGATGCCATTCTTTCCGCTCTTAAAAGAGGGGTGGAAGCCTATATTAACGGCTGTGCCGACCACTATCTATGCTTATTTAGGATTTGACATTGCGTTCTTTTTATATCCCTTTTTACGAAAAAAACAGTATGCAGTCCATGGAATGGTTATTGCAAACACTTTAACGATGTTATTTTATTTATTCGCTACTATTGTTTGCTTTGCCTATTTTAGCCCTGATAGCATTACGCAATTTAACCAACCGGTACTAAATTTACTTAAAGTAATTGAATTTCGGTTTTTAGAACGTTTTGACATGATTTTATTGGCTACTTACTTGCCCGTTGTTTCTACATGCTGGATTCCTGCAATATTCTGTTCTGTATTTTGTTCAAGCCGATTACTTGGGAAACAAGATCACAGCTCTCATGTAGTTATTCTCTTATTACTCATTATCGGCTTCGTATTCTGGATTAGTCCTAGTTGGAATCAAGCCGAAACGGGACTACAGGTGTTATCGAATGCTGGGATTGGGTTAACCTATATATTACCTATCATTTTATGGATGTATGGCTGGCTATATGAGAAGTCTCATTGGGGGAAGATACATTGAAAAGAAAAGTACTATGTTGTATTTTGTTATCGGTGTTCATGATGACTGGATGCTTTGATCAAACAAATATTGAAGATGTTTCCCTTACTCTTGTACTTGGTATCGATTTAGATCGTAATAATAATCTATTGGTGTACATGTCAAGTCCTGTTTTTAATAAAGAAGCCAAGGTAAAAGAAGAAGTTACGGGTGTGAAATCTGCTACGATTCGAAATTCTAGAGACAAATTTGATGCTACTGTTATGGCACTTACCTCGGGAAGTAAAACACAGGTGATTTTAGTTGGAAAACGGCTATTGAAACAAAAAAATTGGATGAAATATCTCGATCCATTTCAACGAGACCCCAAAAATACAGTTACTACAAGGGTTGTTGCTGTTGATGGACCTGTTTCGGACGTCATCTTTTATAACCCAAAAGATAAGCCGCGTCTTCCTCTATATTTAACAAAACTAGTTGATACAGCCTCTTTAAGAAATATCACAGTAAAAACAAATCTTCAAGAACTACATGAACAAATGGCAGACAAAGGGGTAACAGCGAATATTACTGAAATGAAAAAAACGAATAAAATATTTGTGGCAGGTACAGCTTTGTTAGATGAAAAAGGAAGGCATAAATTAACGCTAAAACCTGATGAAAACAAACTATTACGCATTTTGCAACAAGGAACTACAGGTGATTTTTCATTTACAATCCCAATTAAACTAAAGTCGGATAGCCAGGATAAAGATTGGATAAGCTTTGCTGCCTATAACATTAAAGTAAAGACAAAGGCAAGATATGATAATAAATTTATATTTAATACAGATATAAAGATGAAGGTCGGCATTACAGAACAGCTTTTTTCGTTCAATACAAGAAAGGATGGAGTAAAATTACAAAAGGCGATTGAAACTAAGCTGGAAGCTGATTTCAAGCAATTAATAAAGAAAATACAAACTGCCAATATTGATCCTATTGGGCTTGGGAGATATGCAAGAACTTACACATATCCAGAATGGAAAAAAGTCCAAAATAAATGGAATAATGAATTAGCAAAGGGCGATGTAAACGTCAAGGTAAATGTGAAAATTGGTGGGATGGGGACAATTAAGTAACAGGAGTTCAACTGAGATTCGTACTAAATTTACAAGTATCTTCAATTTTAGAATGGGAATTTTCTTTAATAGGAGTACCCCCCCCGTACCCATCAACTTAAGGATTTAGACTATTCTTAAACTTAAAAGCACGTTACTATTCTCTTATGTTAATGAGAAAGGGTGACGTGCTTTTTATGAATATGCATCAAAAACAAGAGCGATTAGAATGCCACCTTTATGGACAACTCATTAGTATCCTATTATGTTCTTCTACTATGTTTAAAATGAGAGAACTCCTGTTACGTAAGAAACAAAAAGAACTAAGTGAATATAAAGCGATGTACATAATTAAAGATTATTTCTTACTTTTTCATCAAGCACTACATAAAAACACCCTAAGCAAAAAATACAATAGGCTGCCCATATGGACAGCTCATTTACATAATTCTCGTTATTAATAGACAACAATGGATAGAATTTTCGTTTTGGGGTGAATCTATTTTCTTAAGTTGATGGGCATGGGGATGGTACACGAAACTAGACACCAAGTTAAGTGAAAAATTGAACGGCATAAGGCTCCTTATTTCCTAGAACACCTAGCTAAAGCAAAAGAATTTGTACAGCAAAAAAGTGAATATTAAATCAAGGTGCTGGTTGCTTTATGTGTATGGCTTAACCAAAAGATTGCAAATACATTAAAAGAGCAACTTGTAATAAAGATATTGCAATATTTTTAAAGCGAAAAGCCGAAATTGAGGAATTTGAAGAATTGTAATAGTGAAGGAATTGATTAATTTATAAAAAACATTTAAATAAAAAGAGAGAATAAATACCTTATTTTTGGGGTGTTTGAAGGTTCAAATGGAAGATTCTCTGGTTTTCGATTTGAATCAAAATGATACTATTTACATGTACTGTCATGTAGGGAATTATATTTTTTACACCTGAACTGTTTGTACTATTTGTAGGATTTTCAGTTTTTTTGTCGAATATATCTTTAATGCAAGGAGGGACATTACATGATTATTAAAGACTATTTTATCAATCTTTCTATTTTTTCTTTATTAGTTAGCGCAGCGATATTTATTCAAGTGTTTTTGATTCATTCCAGGCGATATTTCGAAAAATTCTATGGAGGGATTATTGCAGTTACTTTGATGCTCTTTTCTTTTCCATACATGGGATTTTCCTACGATCTTCGAGTTGTTCCTCTTATTCTATCTTTTATTTACTTTGGTCGCATTGCTGGTTGGATTACATTAATTAGCATTATTATAATGCGTATCTTTTACATTGGAGGTTACTGGGAACCTCCTGTGATTGCTTATTTAGGTTTGAGTATCCTATTTGTTACTTTTAAAACATATTTTAAAAACCTTCATCCTTTTAAAAGTGCATCTTTATATTTTTTTGTTTTTGTCGGAATAAAGTGGTTAGTTGGTGTATTCTTTAATACTAAGTTACTTTACACTGGAGGCTTATTATATATAGCTTTAGGGCTTTTAATTGGGCTATTTCTTATGGAAGCCTACCAGAGATTATATTATTTAACACAGGACTTATCTAAAATGAATCGGGAATTAAAAAAATCCAAGCAAGAACTCACAGATACCGTACATGAGCTTCAAGGAGGGATTTTTAAATTTAAAAAAGTGGGTAAGCACTTTATACACACTTTATGTGATGGACAGTTTTATTATCAAAAAGGATTTTATTCTGAACAGGTGGTAGGGAAAAGCTTACGGACTATTGATGCTTCTATTGTTCCACCACATTTAGTTCCACAATTGATGAAGTATTATCTTCAGGCATGGGAAGGGAAAGAAATTATATTCGAATTACCCTGGCCAGATGATAAAACGATTATTCTTATTGCACTTAGGCCGATTAAACGAAATGGACAAGTTATGGAAGTTGTTGGTTCTATAGTCGATATAACCGAAAGGAAAAAGGTAGAATCAGAATTAAGGGCTACCAAAGAATTACTAGAATCATTTATAAAGCATAATGTAGATGCTATTACCATTTCTGATCGAGAAGGGCATATTTTACAAGCAAATAAAGCTTATGAAAAGATATTTGGATGGTCATTACAAGAAATCATAGGTAAGAGATTACCCTGTGTACCAGATTTCTTAATGGAAGAATCACTTGAAAATATCCAGAAAATTCTAACAGGTGAATCCGTAGTTACCAGATTAGAAACTGTTAGACGACGTAACGATGGAAGTCTTCTTGATGTCAGTCTGACAGTTTCTCCTATACTAGACGTAAGAGGAAATGTGATAGCTTTATCTGCAATATGTAGAGACATCTCTGAAAGAAAACAAGCAGAAAGAGAACGACAGCGATTACACCAACAATTAAAAGATAGTGAAATGAAGTACCGTGCACTAATCGAACAAGCAACTGATGCAGTATATGTAGTAGAGCTGAATGAAAATCATGTTCCAAGTCGATTCATTGAGGTAAACCCTGTTGGTTGTAAAAGATTTGGATATAGTAGAGAAGAGCTGCTCTCGTTACCATTTCCAAATGTAGTACCACAAGATTCTAAAATGATTGTAAGGTTGTTAGAAAAAATTAGAGAGGGACAAACTTCCTTCACTTTGCAAGATGAATATGTTTTTCCAACAGGAAAAATAATAACAACTGAGTTTAGTGTCCGTGTTTTTAACTTAAATGGTAAAAAAGTTTTCCTAAGTATTTCTCGTGATATCACTGAACGGCTAAAAACAGAAGAATTACTACGGAAATCTGAAAAACTTGCTGTCGTAGGACAATTAGCGACTGCAATGGCTCATGAAATTAATAATCCATTAACCGCAATGAAAGGGTTTATGCAATTACTAAAATCAACGGAAACTGAGAATAATCGGGGTTATATAAATATAGTATCATCAGAGATTGAGCGTATAGAAAGTATTACTAATGAATTTATGGCGGTAGCCAAACCACAGGTGGTAAAGATACAACCTAATGATATTAGTGTGCTAATGGATCAAGTTTTAATGCTACTGCAACCTCAAGCAATGATGAATAATATAAAAATTAGAATTGATTTTACACCTGGTATTCCACTGATTCCATGTGAAGGAAATCAATTAAAACAAGTATTTGTTAATATTATAAAAAATGCAATTGAATCCATGCCAACAGGAGGAGAAATTTTGATTCAATTTGATAAACTTGATAATAATCAAATAAGGATTCGCTTTATCGATCAAGGATGTGGGATTCCAAAAGAACGTATACCATATTTAGGAGAACCTTTTTACAGTATTAAGGAAGAGGGAATCGGCTTAGGATTAATGGTCTGTTATAAAATTATTGAAACACACCAGGGGAAGGTATTTATTGAGAGTGAAGTGAATAAGGGGACTATAGTTGAAGTCACTCTCCCAATTTGCACACTTCAAAATTAATACATTCTTTTACTGAAATTTTGTAAGTTAGTGAGCAGTTAGCTTTGGCTAGCTGCTTTTTTGTATATATTGTAATCGATTCTTCATATTACGGCTTTTTGATGTTTCATATATAGATTTTATGGCTTTTAAAAACTCTGTAAGTGTTTTGTAATATTTACGAGAGACTTTTTTAACAGTTATGAGAGAGAAAAGAAAGATTTGTTATATATCATGAAATTAATCTTACTAGTAGGTGTTCTAATGGATCTAGAAACAAAGGAGGAAAAATAACAATGAAACAATTGAAGCCAGCAATTAGTGTATTAGGTAGTGTATCGATGGCACTGACTTTAGCATCTCCTGCTTTAGCAGATGTAAAACAACCGAATCCAGGAGGTACAGTTGAAATATTCAAAGAGAATGCAGATGTAAAAAAAGAAGATAAGAATTTCACGCTCGGATCTGATGGAGAAATAGGTTCACTCATTACACAAAACATTGAAATGGCAAACAACGATTGGGATAAAGATGGTATTTCCAACGACTTAGAGATTAATGGATATAAAATTGAATTCAATTCACAAACTGGAAAAAATGAAGCGAAAGCATGGGATCCCGAGAAGGATAAAGGGAAACCAAAATTTATATCGAATCCTATGAATGCAAATACGGATGGTGATCCTTTTACTGATATGTATGAGGTTGAGAATTATAACAACGATTCTGATACTAATTTCAATCCGATAGTTGCCAACATGCCGAATTTGCAAATTGGTGTCAAACGAATTGAAGTAATTCCTATTGCAACCATTACGGATAATAATGGTGGATCAGTTAGTAGAGGATGGGAAAAAAGTGTATCTACACAACATTCATTTAATGTAGGTTTAAGTGGTTCAGGTGGTGTAGAAGGCTCAGCAGCCGGTCCTGTTCCTTCCGGAAGTGTTTCAGCAAATGTGGGATACGGATATTCAAAAACAACTACGGAAACGGAGAGTTATACAAATAATTTTGATTGGTCTACTGCAACAACTGTGGATACAGCGAACGCAGCAAAATTACGTGTACATTTGGAATATAAGAATGTAGGAACAGCATCCGCTGAAAATGTTTCGCCTCATTTTAATATTCGTTTAGGAAACAAAATTATTAATACTGTAAAGGCAACACAAGATCGTTATAAAGCAAACTATTTAAGTACAGAAAAAGGTGGACGGAATAAAACAGAAGTAGTAATTGACAGTTTAGAAGGACAAGCAGATGCGAATATTGTCTTATCTTTGGATGAATTGAAAGCTGTTGAACAAGGGGAACTTCTTTCGATTGAAGTTTTACCTACAAGTACAATGGATTTATCTATTGAAAAAGGTGAAGAAATTATGCATTTGGGGGATTCAGGGAGATATGAGTCTAGAGTAAATGCAGCTACTGAACAATTAGAAACAGATATAGGAAATATACCAAAGTTTAGGGTATATACTCCTAAAGACAAATCTCTTGCTGATAAGCCAGTTTTATCCTATAACGAAGTTTTTCAACAGGTAAATATAGATACGAAAAAAGTAAATCATATTGTAAACAAGGCTAAAAGTACTAATAACGTATCAGTGGTTTCAGCTAATAATGGAACTGATGCATTGAACGATTTAAAAGCGGGACAGGGAGATCGCGGTTATTTACATAAAGACTCTGTACACGGAGCTTTTGCAAAACTACAGCAACCAACATTAGTAGAAGGTAGTTATGATTCTGTGACGCAAAAGATTAGGGCAACAATTTTACCTGGTTTATTTGGAGTGAGTAAAGATATTCCTACTACTTATAGTAAGAAATGGAATGCTCCGTCACAAACAGTAACACTGGTTAAACGTGAAAATGGATTTACATATGAGTCTAGAGAAAATATACACCCTATTAAATCTGAAATTGCTGCGCACAGAAAAGTTACATTTGAAATCAATGACGCACACAATCTAACGCCTACACAAAAGATTGATACTGAAATTAAAGCTAATAAAGAATTTGAAGATTATGTAGTAGATAATTCAGGTGAATTTGTTACAGAAGGAGTTCCTTATACCGTGGCTTCATATGGAAATACAGCTTATTTGGGAAGTCATCATGCAGGGAATAAATGGGAGTATCTTTGGGCTGAAAAATCTAGCGATGAAAAAGTGAATGTAATTATTGAAAGAGTAGGTCAACCTAAACCTGGAAAACCAATTAAAAAGGATGAAGAGGTATTAATTAAATTTCAAAATCCTATTTATTCAGATTATGCATATTTAAAACTTCAAGATAGTTATATCCATTTAGATCAAAAACAGAACGCAAGTACTTTTAAATTTAATCATGCATATCCAAAGAATTTCACTGGACACCATAAGCAATGGAACATACTATCTAATGGTAATAAGTTAAAGGTAGGATATTTAATCGATTATATGAAATATGGTAATGGAGAGAATGGGACTGATACTATAGCATGGAATCTATCAAGAGTTCAGTAATAGGTAACAGTTCTGTTGCTAAGTTTGAAAAGAGAACCGGAAATGAATTGTATCTGAAAAGTTAGATACAAAAATTTAGCTTACTAGTAAGGAATGAGTTCGATGTTGAATCGGACTCATTCCTTTTAATTTATATATGATTTAGAAACTACTATTTTAAATACTTATCTAGTCATATAAGTAATCAAATGTTAAGATTACTATCTGTACTACATGATTTATTTTCCGAATTTTCATTCGTTTCGAAGGTGAAATGTGGAATTCTGATTTATTTATGTGATTAGTTTTTATATCTTTACCTATAAAGATATTTTTATTGGATAATAGAAAAAATTTTTTGTTATTGGTGAAAAAGAAGTGAGGATAGTATATGAAGAAAAGAATTTTAATCGTAGAAGATGAAGAAAATATTCGAGAAGTATGCAAACGGTATTTAGAAAGAGAAGAATATGAAGTTTATACCGCTGTAAATGGTAAAGAAGGTTGGGATTTATTTCTTACATATCAACCAGATTTAATTATATTAGATTTGATGATGCCAAAAAAAGATGGATGGGAATTATGCGAGGAAATTCGTCAACAATCAAATGTCCCTATTATTATGTTAACTGCTAAGGGAGAGGAAAGGGATCGAATTTTAGGCTTAACAATGGGGGCAGATGATTATTTAACAAAGCCATTTTCCCCTCGTGAATTAGTATTAAGGGTTCAAATTATACTAAGAAGAGGAAGCCATGTACAAATACAAGCGAAAGAATCCTTATTGGAAGTGATAGAGTTTCCAGATTTAAAAATATATCCAAAGACAAGATATGTACTTGTTTGTAATAAGGAAGTGGAGTTAACGGTGAAAGAGTTTGAGGTACTTTATCTCATGGCAAAGCATCCAAAACAAGTATTTTCTCGCTCGCAGCTTCTTGAATTAATTTGGGATTTTGGACATGAAGGGGCATCAAACACAGTTACCGTGTTAGTGAGTCGTTTACGTGAAAAGCTCGAGAAGCATACGATAAAGAATCGTTGGATTCATACGGTTTGGGGTATAGGATATCGCTTTGAGCCAAATGCAGGAAATGAAACATGAGATTACGTATTCAATTGTTACTCATGAATCTATTAAGTACTAGTATTATGGTAATTGCTATATGGTATAGTGATACGAAAATGTTACTTGAACCGGAACAAACACGGTTATTAACAGTAATTGCATTTGTGGCATTTATTATTTCAACGTTTATTTATTGGTTAATGACACGTCCTATCATGAGATCTATACAAAATTTAATAAAATTGACGAAACAATTTAGTGATAGACACTTTGAAACGATGTATATAATTGGGCAAGAACCACGTGAGTTTAAAGAATTGGCAACAGCCTTTCAACAGATGGCAAAAAAATTAGAAGAAGGGTTTACTAAGTTAGAGGAACAGGAAAACTCTCGTAAGGAGCTAATTACCAATATCTCACACGACTTACGAACACCTATGACTAGCATGCAAATGATGATAGAAGCATTACAAGATAACCTGATTGAAGATCCTGAAATGAAAAAGCAATACTTAGCAACGGTTTTAAAAGAAATAGAAAGATTAAATGGATTAATTAACGACTTATTTGATCTTTCAAAGTTAGAGTTTGAGCAAGTAGATTTTCACCCAAGTTTCACACATTTAGATAAAGTTCTATTAGATGTATTAGAGTCACATTCTGTCTTATTAGGAAACAAACAAATCCATGTGCAATTGGATGTCCCTGATACATTACCTCGACTTTTGATTATGCCTTGTAAAATAGAAAGGGTCATAGGTAATTTATTACATAATGCAATTCGATATTCTCCTATCTCTGGAACAATTGAATTGACTGTAGTGGAAAATAAACCAACTCAACAGGTCCAATTCACTTTGCGGGATGAAGGAATGGGAATTTCTCCAAATGATCAATTACGCGTATTTGAACGTTTTTTTAGAACAGATCGATCAAGAAGTTCACAATCTGGAGGTTCCGGACTTGGATTAGCTATTGCAAAATCATTGATTGAAATGCACAAAGGGGAAATTGGTGTAAGGAATCGCGCAGATGGTAAGCAGGGAAGTGAATTTTGGTTCACTCTTCCCATCACATCAGTAAAAAAATAAGACGGCTGAAAGACTTTTGTAACATTTACGTTAGAAAAATGAAAGACCTTCTTGTTAACATACTACTACACAGTATGTTACAGGAGGTTTTTTACTTTATGAAAAGAAAATATGTATGGCTTATAGGTGGTTTGATAATTGTATTGGGGATTTTATGGTCATTGTTCCGACCAGAGAAATTATTTATTGATAAGCACGTAAATGAATCATTGCCACAAGCAGAGATACAATCAACTGAAGTAAGGCAACAAAGTGATCGAGTAATAAGGGAAGGTCAGTTTCAAAACGGTGTCCATGAAACAACTGGAACGGCAAAAATTTACCAATTAGCGGATGGAAAACGTGTTTTACGACTTTCTGATTTTGCAACATCTAATGGGCCAGATGTACGAGTTGTATTAGTTCCTACAAATCGCTTAAAAAATAATGAAGACGTGAAAAACTATCAGTATATTGAATTAGGAAAATTAAAGGGAAATAAAGGAGACCAAAACTATGAAATTCCTGAAGGGATAGATGTAAGTGAATATGGTTCGGTTTCTGTTTGGTGTAAAAGATTTAATGAAAACTTTGGTGCGGTTTATTTTAATAATTAAATATGAACTTAAAATTTCCTCTTACAGGCAAAATTCATCGGGGGAATGATAATAGTTGCAGCGGACTTAGTTGCTAAGAAGGGCACTCATAAGAGTGTTTTTTTCATATTCTTCAATTTTTGTATATTTTAGAGCTATTGGACGTTTACGGAGAGATTTTATTTAGTGTGGAAGCGTACTGTCTGTGAATAGAAGGATGAATAATATGTTACAGGAAAACATTACTCTTTTATAACTTAATTTTGAAGGAACATATACTTTTTTCATTTATCGGCTTGTAAAGAAGTATGGAAATTAAAGTTTATAATTTAAAAGTCAGCTTAAAGATGCAATAAGCAATTTGAATAATAATCTTAAGTAAATAAAAAAGAGAGAGGAGCATCGATGAGCTCTTCTCTCTTTTTAAATCTAATTAGGGTTTCCATAACTGTAAAGGGTATGGTGTAAACTGTTGGATATTACCATTTAAGTTAAGATTATAAAAAAAGAAGTTCCTTTTTTCTGAAAAATGAATATTAATACAAAATTAATGATTAATATTCAAAAATTATTTTATAGTTCATTAATTTATTACTTGCTATCTATATTAATCATTTATTACAACAGCTTTCATGTCCAAAATTAAATGTTTCAACAAAGGATAATATAAGTATCATTATAATGATTTTCCAATATAATCAATGTGTTAATGAAAGGAACTCTGTGTTATTTTTGCTTTTCTACTAACTAATACAGCTTCAAACAAAGGACACAATTGCTACATGCTAAGTGTAATCTATTACCCATTCAAGATTCTGTTTATTCAATCTTTCTAAAAATAAAAAAATATTGTACTCATAAATATACAAGCTATAATGAGGGCGTCGAGAAAGAATTTATTACCTCTAGAGAAATTATCAAACCTAGTTTTTTTGCAAAAATCCTAATGACATTGTAAGTAACCTTTTAAATTTGGACATACTGACATGATTACTCTAAGAAAGGTATGTGATCAAAAGGAAAAGTGTATTTGACACGAGAATGAAAGCGTATTCAATTAGATCTTGTTTTGAATCAGTCATTTTAGTAATTTAGATTCAACTGCAATTAAAAATAATAAATTATGGGGGTGCTTATATGAACATGAATGTAGCATCTATTAAAGAAAAAAAGGTTGTTAAATACAAAAGTTGTTTTGATGTGATTGGGCCCATAATGATAGGTCCTTCAAGTTCACATACTGCAGGTGCTTTAGCTATTGGAACAGTAGCCAATAAATTATTTCAAGGTCTTCCAAAAAAAGTCGTGGTAAGGTATTATGAATCATTTGCTGAAACCCATAAAGGTCACGGAACTGATTTTGCAATTATTGCTGGGATATTAGGATTTGCTGCCGATGACAGCAAAGTGCCAGATGCTATTGAAATAGCAGAATCTAAAGGAATTGAAATTACCTTTATTGAAGAAGCAGGT
The DNA here is from genome assembly GCF_008042305.1 of Bacillus sp. AY18-3. Lineage (NCBI taxonomy): Bacteria > Bacillati > Bacillota > Bacilli > Caryophanales > Bacillaceae > Bacillus > Bacillus sp. AY18-3. The sequence continues at coordinate 56,095 of NZ_QKQR01000035.1, forward strand.
GATAGTCCTGCTGGCCATCCAAATACGGCAGATGTATATTTAGAGGATGAAAATCGAAGTATTAGAACGATGGGGATTTCGGTTGGCGGTGGATTAATTGAAATCAAACATGTTGAAATCGACGGATTTAGCTTAGACCTGCAGGGGCCATTGCCAGTTATTATTGCGATTTCTGAAAGAGCTGACTTTGAATTTGTCTTACGCAGGATCTTTAAACAATATGATGTGGAAATAAACAACTTTCATAGTTTAGAAGAAAACAGGAAATATTTATATGCATTCGCTTTGGATACGCTATTGCCTGGTAATGTCCAGGAGGAATTAGGAAATTTAAGCAATATAGCTAAGCTCATTATTCTTTAGTTACATTAAGGAGTGAAAAAATATGTATATGGCCATAAAAGAAATTGTGGATGCAGCTAATAAAAGCCAAAAGACAATTTATGAATTAGCAATTGAACAGGAAATTGAACAAACTAAATCTACTTATGAAGAAGTTTGGAGTAAAATGGAACGAAATTTAGCGACTATGCAAAATGCTATAAATAAAAGTATCGAGGGCGACGGTGTATTTTCTCCAACTGGTTTAACCGGAGGTGATGCTGTTAAAATTAAAAACTATCGAGAAAATAGGAAAACCCTTTCTGGAGATTTGATGGTGTTAGGGATCCAAAGTGCTATCGGTGTTAATGAAGTAAACGCTGCATTAGGAGCTATTTGTGCAACTCCAACAGCAGGTGCGAGTGGGACGATTCCGGGAGTCCTATTTAGTATTAAAGATACGTTGCAGTTAAGTCATGAAGATATGATTCATTTTCTATTTACTTCAGCGTTATTTGGAACGATAGTCGCAAACAACGCTTGTATTTCAGGAGCGTACGGAGGATGTCAAGCTGAAGTAGGCAGTGCCTCAGCGATGGCGGCTGCAGCTGCGGTAGAAGCTGCAGGTGGAACGCCACAGCAATCTTCTGTAGCTTTTTCGATTGCATTACAAAATTTACTCGGTTTAGTTTGTGATCCGGTCGCTGGTTTGGTAGAAATTCCTTGTGTAAAGAGAAACGCCATTGGAACGGCAAATGCTTTAGCAGCAGCGGACATCGCATTAGCCGGCGTAAACAATATCATCAATGCTGACGAAGTTATTGAAGCGATGTATAGAGTTGGAAGACAAATGCCTCGCGAATTAAGAGAGACAGGTTTAGGTGGAATTGCAGCTACACCTACAGGGATTGCCATTAAAAATAAAATCTTTGGAGAGAAACAATCAAATCAATGAACAATTACCGGATATATTGTGAAAAAGTTAACAATCTATTCTCTATTGTTCGCCTAAGGATGTCTGTATATTGGGGGAATTACTAATAAAATATACCACTATATAATTGGGATATTTTATAATTTGTAACAACCCCGTCAGGTTGATGCTTCGCCAATTTTTTGATTTTGATTAACTTAGAAGAAGGATATACGATGTGGCGCACTTTATAAGCAATTCATTTTTCAAGAACGGTCTATATTCCGATGCCTTAAATAGAGAAGTAAGAATAGAAAACTAGGAGGAATTATTATATGAATGGGAATACTGCAAAAAACATAGAATTTCAAGTTGATAATACTGCAGTAAAAAATGAGAAATATCTAGACCCTAAAAAGTGGCATAAACAGGATACTACCTGGGCATTGAGTCTATTTGGAACAGCAATTGGAGCAGGAGTACTCTTCTTACCTATTAATGCAGGTTCAGGTGGTTTATTATCATTGCTGTTAATTACCATACTTGCATATCCTGTTATGTATTATTCACATAGGGCACTTGCTAAAATGATATACGCTTCTAATTCTGCCGATGAGGGGATTACAGGTACAATAAGAGAGTATTTCGGAAATAAGGCAAGTATCATTTTTAACATAGTATATTTCGTTTCAATTTATACGATCGTGCTGATGTATTCGGTTGCACTTACAAATACTGCAAGTAGTTTTATTGTGCATCAATTGCACATGCCGGAGCCTCCAAGGGCCATTTTATCGCTTGTATTAGTACTCGGTCTTATCACTATACTAAATTTTGGTCAAGATATTACTGTAAAGATAATGAGCATGCTAGTATATCCTTTCATTGTTTCTCTACTTTTTATCGCAATATCTTTAATTCCACAGTGGAATACGTCAATGCTAAGTTTTTCAAGTGTTTCTACTGCTTCAACTGGAACAGGATATTTTGGAACAATATGGATGATACTACCAATCATCGTATTCTCGTTTAATCATTCTCCTATGATTTCGTCATTCGTTATGAAACAGAGAGCTACGTATGGAATAGATGCTACTGATGCCAAGTGTGCTCAAATACAAAAAGTTTGTTATATCATGACATTCGTTGTTGTTATGTTCTTTGTTTGGAGCAGTACTTTAAGTTTGACTCCAGATGATCTTAAGGTGGCAAAAGAACAGAACTTGTCAATCCTATCATATCTTGCTAATGAGCTTAATTCGCCAGTAATTACTATTGCGGCTCCTATCATTGCGTTTGTGGCTATTACAAAGTCTTTCCTTGGCCATTATATAGGAGCGTATGAGGTAATGCGTGACATGATTATTAAGTCCGGTAAAAAACGTGGGAAAGATTTAGGAGAGAAAACAGTTAAGACAATGATTCTTACTTTTGTCGTATTAACATGCTGGTATGTTGCTTATACAAATCCAAGTATTCTTGGAATCATTGATGCCCTTAGCGGTCCGTTAGTTGCTGCTATCTTATGTCTATTACCGATGTATGCAATCAATAAAGTACCAGTACTGGCTAAATACAAAGGGAAAATGAGTAATGTATTTGTAATTGTTATAGGAATACTTACTGTTCTAGCAAGTATTAAGTCATTATTCTAAGTCTCTATTGTTCGTTCGGATGCAAAAATAGTAGGATATGAAAAGAGAATAAAAGACTTTTAGCGGAACTGAATTATATATTGTTAAACCATAGAGTTTATGGTTTTGGACAAACTATTCACCTTGGATAGTTTGTCCTTTTTTGATTATATGTATAACTTCTATTGCAGCATTTTTTTTAAGCTGTTTGTAATGATTTTAATCCAAGCATTTGAGGGCGCCTAACCATGTGCATCAAGCTAATATTTTAAAGTATCTCACATCTGTTTTCTTAGGTTAATGGGAATGGGCCGGTACCCCATGTATGGCGAACAACTAAACTGGCTTCCTTATATCCTATGTCCGAAGCCAGTTCATCTCTCACATACTCACTTCGCGTTCCTTGAGGAAGGAATCTTCTTGGCTAGATTTATAAACTTAACTTATTGAGCTTAGGGTGATACTCCCGTTACAATTTTGATAGTTCATTGACCACACTTTCTAAAAATTGCTCTACCTTTTCTTTTGTAGTATCTGGCGAATGATAACCAATTGTAAATGTAAGTCTCCCATTATAAGAGCTTGCCCCCATTGTAAAGAATGGTGCATACATAATTGGTGATGTTATATACCCGTCCTGAGCTTGAACTTCACCAAACTTAATAGGTTCATCAGCTATCGATCCGAAATTAGTAAGTAACGGTAAAGCCATTCCCATTTGTAAAGCCCATTCATATTGCTGTTTATACATTTCCTTAACTTCAGATAGCTTTTTACTTGCCAGTAACTCCATTCCTGCGGCTGAAGAAAGACCTGGATTTTGAGATTTTATTGTATCCATTGATTCTTTGACTCGAACTAGAGTTTGATTAAATGAGTCATCATTTTCCATTTTAATCACTGGCATTTCCATCCCGGATAAGTTGCAAATTGAACCAGTTGTATGATTAGGGAGATATCGGCGTAAATCAATTGTTAAACCAACCATTTTTTCTGCGGTACGAGGTTCTGCATACACAGCGAAATGTGATAAAGAGCGGAAGTATGCAGTCAGGATTGCATCATTTAAGGTAGCTTGTTGTGCCTTTGTCCATAGGGTTAAACGTAGAGTTTGCTCACGGCTTAACCGTCGCACAGCCATTTTTGGATAAGTATTTTTGTTAGGTTGAGATGGAAAAGACCATAATGCTGCTTGTTGTTCTTGGCTGGGACGATACGCACTTTTTATGTCTGTTATTCCAGTATATTTGAATACAGGTGATTGATCGCGAAAACCCTCATTTTTTGCATTAAATCTCTTTATAATTTCATCCTTAGACTGTCCCAGAGAAAGGTGAGTATAAATTGCTCCCAGCAAATTAATATATTCCTTGACTCCAGCACCATCTGAACAAAGATGAGATAATTTAACAACTAATATATTTGTTGAAGTGCCTCGTAATAATTTTGTCTGAACCATAGGCCCTTGAATAGGATCTCCAGATTCCTTTATAAAATCTATTGCCATCACTTCAAGATTTTGATCATCTCCTTCTGCAAAAAAACAAATTGGTGAGTTAGTACTAGATGAATGTTCCTCCCAGTAAGGCATATCACTTTCTACAAAACGGCTGTTTAAAACGGGCTGTAATTGTAACGTTATTCTTACTGATTGTTCAAGTACTTTTTTTGATATACCTATAGGAAAATAAAGAACGGCATTAATTTGTTGATTTGCGGAATAAAGACCAAGTATATAATTCATTCGATCTTGAGGTGTTACTGAATATTTCCTTTGTTCCATAATTTTCTCCCTCTTTTCAAGCTATTTTTGGTTACAATCTTGTTTTTCATAGGGTTGTAACTTTTTTAAAGGATCCATATTGTTTTATTTTCAATTTTTTAGTATTTCACTTATGAAAGTATGATTTCTGTATTGGTTCATGTTGTTATTGGTATTAATAATATTCATCAATTTTGTTTGGTTTTTGTATAAAAAGTAGATAAATTGTATTTTCGTTTGATTATATATAAACATTTTACATAAATGTTTGTGTATAATCTACAAAAAATAATCGAGTCATTTTTATCTTTTTTCGACAGTATCTCCCATCTATTTACTAACGCTATCCCAACATCAAACAAATTAAGGAGAGGGTCTTCTGACATAAAATATACACGTTGTAACTTCTAATCTTACAATATTGTAAGATTAGAAGTTAGATAGAAGTCATTAACTTATGAAAAAATCACATCTATAATCCAGATATAAATCATTAATTAAAGGAGTATTCTAGTAAAAAAAATTATAAGTTATGTGGTGGTTATTGCTATTTTTATAGGAGTAGGATTAGGAGTAAAACGTTATGTGCAAGGTCCAGGACAACCAATCGATGGGATTCTAGTTAGTGGTACTGCAGCTGATATAGAAAAAGTCAAACAAGAATTTAAAGATGATATTAAACAATCTAATGAAGTAAATATAAAAGTAATACAAACAAAAAGCGAATATAGATAAAAATTTTTTGATACATTTATGAGTATGAAAATTTATTTATATAAAAAATTAGATGTGGTTAGGTTATAAGAAAAAATCCAATAACTTCAATTTTAAAAAGATAAAAAAAGAGCGGAAATACGCTCTTTTTTTATTTACCTTACTATTTTTAGGAGGTTAGTATGAATAAGATATGGATAAAGGGTGAATAGCATTTTTATTGATGAAATTTCATTAAATATTCTTGTGGAATATATGTGAAACATTGTATAGAATAAGCAAGAATGCCAAAAATTATAGGGGGAAAGTTGTGAAGAAAAATAAGAGTTTAATAAATTTTTTAGGAGTGTTTATTATGTTGTTTTCTTTTTGTTTTCAAGGAAATGTACAGGCAGATGTAAATACTGTTCAATCTGGAAAAATAAAATCAGGAAACGTAACGGTATGGGAAGTTGGAAATGTAGCGAAAGTTTTAGCTGATGTAGAGCGCTTAAATTTAAATACAGTAAATGTACCGATTCAGGTAGATATTCCGAATGTAACTTCTACGAACATGGTAATTAATCAAGCGCAAAAGCAACAGGCTATTCTTTTAATTCAAGAATTATTAAAGCGTAATATTCAAGTTATTGTGGAACCGTTCCCATATATTCAGCAAGGAAATGTTGGGGAAACGGAATGGAATCCGAGTAATATTAATGATTTCTTCTGGAATTGGAAAACGGTTATTCTACAAGATATTTTTAATTCGATTACAAGTAAATACAATGTGTACGGGCTCAAGATTGCCTCTAATTTCGTGAATATGGAATATGCAGAAGGATATTGGAGCGATACGATTGATTTCGTCCGTCAGCAATATAAAGGAAATGTTTTGTATCAAATGAATTGGTGGTTAACAGCAAGCTTTGATCCATCTTATGAAGCGAAGTTTATAGAAAAAATAAATCGTCCATATTTAAAAAAGGTGGATATTGTTAGTATTGATAGTTGGTTTGAAGTTTCAGGAAAAAGAAATCCATCATACGAAGAAGTGAAGCAAAGTTTATTTGCCACAACAGTATATAATCGTGGGCAAAATGTTGTGCAGCAGTTAGAACAATTACATAATGCAACAGGAAAACCGGTTTATTTTGGTGGATTTAACGTTCCAGCACGTGAACTTGGACTACAAAATCCGTGGAATCCAGATGTATCTAATGTGTTTTCAAAGGACGTACAATTAAACGGATGGCGTGCTTACCGAGATATATTAGAAACGAAACCGTATTTTAAAGGTTTTTCAATTTGGTTTATTGGCTCTCATAATAGTACGCATGCGTATCAAATACATAGTAAAGAAGCAGAGGCAGTTATTAACGGCTGGTACCGAAAATAATTTTTATTAAATAGGTAAGTTTTGAATTTTACCACATATATTTCTAGTGAAAGGCCTTTCACCATCTTATCACCTAGGGGGCAATCATAATGAAATTTTTGTCTTACCTTACAGTAATTTTGGTGATTCTTGGCGGTTTGAATTGGTTGTTTGTAGCGTTAGATTACAATGTAGTTGAGAAATGGTTTGGTTCTATGCCGGCGCTTGTGGACACTATTTATTGGCTCATTGGTCTTTCTGCTATTTATCAAATTTTTGATCGGTTCTTCACGGACAATTAGCAATTATACTTTATTACTAGAGTGTTAAGTACGATTATGTACTTAACACTTTTTTGTATGTTTATAAAAAGTAGTTTGCACATGCGAGCGATTCCATTGCGTCTTACGCCGTAATAATAGAAAACAAATTGACCACGTATTATATTTTAGGTTATAATTCAGAAAGTTTAAAAATTAATAAAAATAAGAAATAGGGAGGTTATCAGGGTGATGGAGAGAGTATATAATTTTTCAGCTGGACCATCAATACTCCCTTTGCCAGTTTTAGAGAAAGTGCAAAAGGAGCTTGTAAATTATAACGGGACAGGCATGTCTATTATGGAAATGAGTCATCGATCTTCTTATTTTCAAAGTATTATAGATGAAGCAAGTAGCCTAATTCGTGAATTAATGAACATTCCTGATGAGTATGAAGTACTGTTTTTACAAGGCGGTGCGTCATTACAATTCTCTATGATACCGTTAAATGTAATGAATACGTACAAAAAAGCAGGGTACGTATTAACTGGCTCATGGTCTAAAAAGGCGATGCAAGAAGCTGAAAAAATAGGGGAAGTACAAGTGCTTGCTTCTTCTGAAAAAGAGAAGTTTACTACAATTCCTAAACTGGATGGTTTACCAAATGATGAAAAACTAGATTATGTACATATTACAACGAACAATACAATTGAGGGTACGAAATATGTGGACATTCCACGTTTAGATAGAGTACCGCTCGTTGCGGATATGTCCTCAAATATTTTATCAGAACAATATGATGTTACGAAGTTCGGCCTTATATATGCGGGAGCGCAAAAGAATTTAGGACCAGCGGGCTTAACGATTGCAATTATAAAAAGAGATTTAATTGGGGGAGCAGATCGCTCTTGTCCTACAATGTTAAACTATGAAACTTACAGCAAAAATAACTCCTTATATAATACACCGCCATCCTTTAGTATTTACGTAACGAAACTTGTACTAGAGTGGTTGAAAGAGCAAGGCGGGGTATCTGCGATTGAAGAACAGAATAGAATGAAATCTTCACTTCTTTACAATTTCTTAGATGAATCAAAATTGTTTACTTCACCAGTTGATCCTACGTATCGATCACTTATGAACATTCCGTTTACAACACCGTTAGAAGAGCTGAACAATGAGTTTTTACAAAAAGCGAAAGAACGCGGCCTTGTTACGTTAAAAGGGCATCGCTCAGTCGGTGGTATGCGTGCAAGTATTTACAATGCGATGCCAGTACACGGTGTACAGCAATTAGTAAATTATATGAAGGAATTTGAGCTTGAGAATAGATAGGGAGATGGGGATATGTTTCGTGTTCAAACGTTAAATCAAATTGCGGAAAAGGGTTTGCAAGTACTTAGCGGAGAGCGTTATGAAGTAGGGGATAGAATGGACCACCCAGATGGTATTTTACTTCGTAGCTATTCTTTACACCAAGAAGAATTTTCAAAAGACTTAAAGGCGATTGCAAGAGCTGGTGCTGGTGTAAATAATATTCCTGTCGAGCGATGTACAGAAAAAGGGATTGTAGTATTTAATACACCAGGAGCGAATGCCAATGCAGTAAAGGAACTTATTATCGCCAGCCTTATTATGTCTTCACGTAACATTATTAACGGTGTAAGCTGGACGAAAAATTTAGAGGGTGAAGAAGTACCGCAGCTTGTTGAATCAGGAAAAAAACAATTCGTTGGATCAGAAATTGCAGGGAAACGTCTAGGTGTAATTGGCCTCGGCGCAATCGGTGCTTTAGTTGCGAACGATGCGTTAGCTTTAGGGATGGACGTTGTCGGATATGATCCTTACATTTCAGTTGAAACAGCATGGCGCCTTTCTACACATGTACAAAGAGCATTTAGTTTAGATGAAATTTTCGCAACATGTGATTATATTACACTTCATATTCCTCTTACGAATCAAACGAAGGGGATTATTGGTGAACACGCTGTAGAGAAGATGAAAAAAGGTATGCGTTTATTCAATTTCTCTAGAGGAGAACTTGTAGATGAAAATGTTCTTCAAAAAGCGTTAGAAGAAGATGTTATTACGCATTACGTAACAGACTTCCCGAATGAAAATGTGATAAAGATGAAAAATGTAACAGCGACGCCTCACCTTGGTGCATCTACATCTGAATCAGAAGAAAATTGTGCAATCATGGCAGCGCGCCAATTACGTGAATATTTAGAGACAGGAAATATTCGTAATTCAGTAAACTATCCAAACGTCGAACTCCCTTATATCGGAAAGAAACGTATTACAATCATGCATCAAAACGTTCCGAACATGGTAGGACAAATTACAGGATGTTTAGCAGAACATCATATTAATATTGCGGATATGATTAATCGTAGTAAACATTCTTGGGCGTATACAATGATTGATATTGATAACGGAATTGATGATATAATAAAAGAGAACATTGTGGAAAATATAAGCAAAATTACAGGTGTTGTAGCCGTTCGAATGATTGTGTAAAGGAGAGAGGAAAACTTGGCAAAAATCCGACCGTTTCGGGCCATTCGTCCAGTAGAAGAAAAAGCAGCGGAAGTTGCAGCTTTACCGTATGACGTATTAAATAGTAAAGAGGCAAGAGAGGTTGTAAAAGGGAATCCGTATTCTTTCTTACACGTTGATAAAGCAGAAATTGATTTAGACCCGGCACTTTCACCGTACGATGATCGTGTATATGAAAAAGCGGGTGAAAATTTAAATCGATTTATACGAGAAGAAGTATTCATACAAGATGAAGAGCCATCACTGTACATTTATGAACTGACGATGGAAGGAAGAACGCAGTCAGGTCTTGTCGTTTGTACATCTATTGATGAGTATGAAGATGATACAATTAAAAAACATGAAAGAACGCGTCACGAAAAAGAATTAGATCGTATTCGCCACGTAGATGTGTGTGATGCAAATACGGGGCCTATCTTTTTAACGTATCGTACGAAAGAAGATGTGAAACGTATCATTGCAAGCTGGAAAGAAGAGCATGCGCCAATCTATACATTTACAGCAGAAGATGGCGTGGAGCATGTTGCCTGGAAAATAGTTGATGAGGATGTAATTGCTACTTTAGTAAACGCATTTGAAGATATTTCTAATCTTTATATTGCAGATGGGCATCATCGCTCAGCATCAGCAGCAAAAGTAGGGCTCATGCGAAGAGAACAATATCCGAATTACACAGGAGAAGAAGAGTTTAATTTCTTCCTATCTGTATTATTCCCTCACGATGAATTATCCATTTGGGACTATAACCGAGTTGTAAAAGACTTAAACGGCTTATCAGAAGAACAGTTTTTAAAGCAAATTGCACAATACTTTTATGTAGAAGAAGCAGCTGTTTCTCCGTATAAACCAAATGAGCCAAAAACATTTGGTATGTATGTAAACGAGAAATGGTATAAACTCACAGTGAAAGAGGAAACGTTTGATGCGAATGATCTCGTTAAAGGTTTAGATGTATCTATTCTGCAAGATCATTTATTAAGCCAAGTACTTGAAATACACGACCCGCGATCTGATTCACGCATTGACTTTGTCGGAGGAATCCGCGGATTAGAAGAACTAGAACGCCTTGTAAATAGCGGTGAATATAAAGCAGCGTTTTCATTATATCCGACATCAATGGAAGCTTTACTATCAATCGCAGACGCTGGAGAAATTATGCCGCCGAAGTCAACGTGGTTTGAACCGAAACTGCGTAGTGGGTTGTTTGTACATTCTTTAAAGTAAATATAGACTTCTTTAGATTGAAAAACCGAAATGATTATAGTTTCGGTTTTTCTTATTTATAAAGTGTTTTTGAGGAGGGGTATAGATGAAATTGCAAGTAGGCGAAAAAATCACCTTTGAGCGAACTTTTACGAAAGAGGATGTTGTTTTATTTACGGAAGTATCGAAAGATGAAGGTGTTCATCATGTTACACCAGATGAGCAGGGGAGATTTGTTGTACAAGGACTGTTAACATCAACGTTGCCTACAAAAATTGGCGGTGATTATAACGTACTAGCTCGCAAGATGGATTTTGAATTTGTACGTCCTGTTTTTAGCGGTGATACGATTCGTTGTGACGTAACTATTGAACAATTTGAGCCCGATGAAAAAAATCGTACAAAAATTATTGCGATGTTTATATGTAGGAATCAACTTGAAAAAGAAGTTATGCAGGGGAGTTTTTCTGGGATTATTCTTTAGTTAGTAGGAAAAGTAATGAATAGGTGGGGGGCACATGCCTCTCGGGCTTAGATTTTTAATTCCCCCCATAACGAAAATTTTATGTATCGTTGAATACTGATAATAAGACGTTATGTAATATACTCTGTTCTTTTCGTAACTAATAGAAGAATAGTTGAATAAGCTTGTCAACAAAAAAAGGACATTCCTAGTATTACAAGAAATGTCCTTTCCACTAAATTATAGGATATTTTGCTGAAATTCAAACTCTAAAATCAGTTTACTGGTTTGACCTGTAAACTGATAATTATAGGACCCTCTCAGATTTTCTAAGTTACCAGTAGCTTTAATAATTGTTCCTGGGGAATTTAGATTTCCTTTATCGAATATTCCTTGCTCTATAGCTGTAAATGTCCCTTGTTGCCCCTTATAAATTCCTTCAAAGTGTAAAAATCCAGAAATTTTAGCAGTAGCCAAGTGACCATCATTTATATTTGAGTCTAAATAATATAATAAGTATTCAACAAAAGCTTTTCCTTTTAATTCACCATCAATATCATATTCAACATGGGCAATATTAATAGGGAAATCTTTTCTAGTATCATCAATTAGTTTTTCATCCCATTTACTTACTGTAAATGTTGCTTCCATACACGTAAATCCCCCTTTATCATTAGATAAGTAATCTCCCTAAAATGAAAAAATACGCTATTCTTCCTGTAGGATCAGGAAAACATAATTATAAAACTTATGGCTATACTTATTTAAAGTTTTCCTTTATTCCACGCCACTCTCTAAAATAGAGAAAGCCCCATTTTCACAATCAATTTCTGCCATCGCACCGTAAGGTAAAATAAACTTCGGCTCGGTATGACCAAAATTTAAATTATAAAGAATCGGCAAATCTTCTAAGTTATGTTCTTTCATAACTTGCAGTATTTCATGTTTATATTCTTCATAATACATTTCGTCTTTTGGTTTACCAAAGATGATACCCTTTGCTTTTTGGAGAATGCCTTGCGCTGCGTAATTTCGTAACCAATACTTTATATAGCTTGGTTCTGGATGGTCTTCAGAAGTTTCAAAGAAAAGGATACTATTTTCCCAATGTTTTTTCTCAGGCCAAAGCTCCGTTCCTTTTGCAAATTCCAAGACTTCTATACAACCACCAATTAAGCGGCCTTGTACGGTAGTAGAGCCTTGAAGTAGTTCATAGCCATTGTTTTGTTGCATCGTACGCCTTGTATCTTTATTTACCTCTATCCATTCTAAACGCTCACTCGTCCATTCATGAGCTGGTTGAATCTCGCCAATTGTCTCATTTGAAAAGAGAGTCCGATTTACCATTTCAACTGTATATGGATCCATCTCTACATTTTCGGCAAAATCAGTTAAAATTGCTGGACCGTAAAAAGAGGAAACTCCTGCTTTATGACAAAACAAGTGTGAAACGGTAACGTCAGAGTACCCCATAAAAATTTTCGGATTTTCACGTATTACATTAAAATCTATATAAGGAAGTAAGCGGATGCTATCTTCACCGCCAATATTCGCAATAATTGCTTTCACGCGCGTATCTTTAAAAGCTGTCATTAAATCTTCCGCACGAGCCTGTGGATTGTTATAAATGAATTCGCTACCTTTTAAACTATTTGGCATTGGGATAACCGTAAGACTGAAAACTTCTTCTAATCTCTTTACCCCTTGTTCATAACGCCATCTTATCTCAGAATCACCTGCGCCTCCCCATGAAGGGCTTACTGTTGCCACGATATCACCTGGCTGTAATCTTTTTGGTTTCTTTAACATGTTAACTCCGCTCCTACATAATGTAATAGACTACGACTATACATGTAGCTTTGAAAAAATATGATGCATCACATTATTTTCTTCATCATCAATCTGTTTACCTGCTGTGATTCAAGAATTTAGTATTCGTGTTGAATATATTTAAAAGTTACAGTATGCAACATTGCATAAGAAAGATGGTTGCTATTTTATATAACCTGTAACTATAATAGTTACAGGTTGGTCGTATCCAATCAAAAAATATAATCATCATGAATGGAGAGGTTACATATGGGTATGAAAAAATTAATTTTAGCAGGTGCTTTAGGGATCACAGCATTATCAGGAACGAATTTACCAGGATTAGAACTATCAAAAGCGAGTGCAGCTTCTATTGAATCGAATTTCTCGACGGTAGAAGGACGAGTAGTAGAAGTAGATAACGGTGTAATTGTCGTAAAATCTAAGCAATATGAGGAGCCTGTAAGTGTATATATAGATTCTCTTTCAAATGTGAAAGTAGGAGATGAAGTAAAAGCTACTGGATCTATGATGCGTAATTTTACTGAATATATGGTTGCAAATACAGTTGAAAATACGTCAAATAAATTAGGTATGCACATGAAAGAAGATGGTTCTCCTGATTATGTGATTGGGGAAGTATCAAAAGTAGGAACGAGGGAAGAGGAGGGAGACGGTGATACTAAATATGTTGTAGTTGAGTATCCATCGCTAAATGGGAAGAAAGGTATTATTGATGTTTTCTTAACAAAGGGACAAGTATTTAATACGGGTGAGAAAGTAAAAATTGATATGAAGTATGTGGGCTGGGGCGGTATTTCTATTAACTGGAACACGGTTGATCATATCGAAAGAGTTTATGAAGCAAAGACGAACGCTGAAAATAATGATGATGTATGGATTTGGTCTTAATTAAAATCCTGTAAATAACAAATGTATCATGTAGTATCCAGCAAATGGTCATGTGTATGACCATTTGCTGGATACTTTTTTGCTTTGTATTTTTTGAGAATAAGGGATATCCGACTAGAATATGATGTTTAAATCGGAGCGAGTTAAAAAATACAATAATGAAAGAGGTGTTTATATATGGAGCGAGATGAGAATTATTTACGAGCTAAAAAAAGAGTGGAGAATTTAAAAGCGTTTTACATTCATTTAACGGTGTACATACTAGTTAACTTAATGCTTTTTTTCATAAATATAAGCTCTGATTCAAGTAAATTATGGTTTTTATATCCACTTGGAGGTTGGGGGATCGGTATCATTATACACGGTTTGACAACTTTTCCATTTGGGATATTCGGAAAAGAGTGGGAAGAACGAAAGATTAAAGAATATATGGAGAAAGATAAGTAAATCCATTTTGATTATTCGATTTTCAAAATAATTACTGAGGATGGGGTAGTGTTCTACGCCCGTTTAGAAAAATGGAATATAAAGAAGTAAGGTGTGACGTTCGGTGTAAAGACCTTACTGAGGATTACAATTCATTTAAAAAAACAAAGATGTGAAGTCCCTTCTATGACTTCGTGTCTTTGTTTTTTCTGTTTAGAAGGATTACTGAGACATATAACATGTTCAATGATAATAATAGAAGAAATAATTTGATAAACGAGGTAATAGTGGTGAAGAATTGAAGAAATACATCGCTACACCTCTAAATTTAATTCATGTACATTCTATAAATCGTTGAGCTCTTTTAGAAAGCTTCCGATCTTTCAGCCATATAATCGATGATTCAGACTCATAAGGGAAATCTATTAAATCTACTATTTTTATAAATTCTTGCGGGATATGAGATACAGCACTTTTCGGCAAAATAGAGGCGCCAATTCCAGTCATGATAAGCATAAGAATAAATGCTGAGTCAGGACATTCACATGCTATATTTAATGTTATACCAAGGTGCTTGCATTCATCGATGACGAGCTGATGATAGCTGTTTTCTTTATCTTTATGTAAAAGTAAAAGGGGAATATGACTTAATTCGGTTAGAGGGATTGGAAGATGTGAATGATATAATTCCCATTTAGCAGGCATGACTAATACGAAAGGTTCTTTTGATAAACAAATACTAGAAAAAATATCTTTATTAAAGGGTGTACGTAAGATAGCAAGTTCGATAAACCGATTTTCTAATTGCTCTATTAAGTATAAAGGGCCACCTTCCCATATTTTTAAGTTCACATTTGGATAGTTATCTTGAAAATAACGGATTTTTTCAGAGAGAAAAGGAATGCAAGAATGAAATGCTCCAATAGATAGATTGCCCCTTAGCCCTTCACCGATATCTTTAATTTCCGTAATAGTTTCTTCTAATTGATGAATAATGTTTTTGGCTTTCGTATATAAAATTTTTCCTTCTTCAGTCAAATGCATATTTCGGCCGTTTCTTTCAAAGAGGTTTACTGATAATTCTTGTTCTAGTAGCGATAGTTGTCTACTTAGAGGTGGCTGTGCCATATGAAGTCGTTGGGCAGCACGGGTAAGCTGTTTTTCTTCAGCGATTACAATAAAGTAACGAAGTTTTCTTATATCCATGTCAAAGTCCCTTTCTATACCATTTTTGTATGGGAAAACAACCTTATAGATAGTTTTCATATAATCTCCCACATGATATCATAAACAAAAAGTTTTAAAAATAGAAAATTCAAAAAAATTAAAATAATGTTCAAGAAATTAATAACTTGAAAATAGATCATATCGTTTTGAGGGGGGATTTTGATGAAAGTTTCGTTATTTATTACTTGTTTATCAGATGTGTTTTTTCCTCAAGTAGGTAAGAGTGTCGTAGAAATTATGAATCAATGTGGAGTGGAACTAGATTTCCCAGAAGGACAGACTTGTTGCGGGCAACCAGCTTACAATAACGGATATCAAGAAGATGCAAAACTAGCAGCAAGGCAAATGATAAAAGTATTTGAACATAGTGAATATATTGTGACTCCTTCAGGTTCTTGCGCTAGTATGGTTCATCATTATTATAAAGAGATGTTTAAAGATGATAGTGAATGGTATGAAAAAGCGGTTCATTTAGCGGATAGAACGTATGAGTTGACGGATTTTTTAGTGAATGTACTTGGAAAAAGTGATTTGAAATCTAAGTTGGTTGAGAAAGCTGTTTTCCATCAATCTTGTCATATGAGTCGGGCGCTTGGGATAAAAGAGGAACCACTGAAGTTATTATCGCAAGTAGAAGGTCTAGACATAAAAGAATTACCATATTGCCAAGATTGCTGCGGGTTTGGTGGTACTTTTGCAGTGAAAATGAGTTCGATTTCTGAAACGATGGTTGATGAAAAAATAAGACATATTGAGGGGACAGAAGCAAATCTCTTAATTGGAGCAGATATGGGATGTCTTATGAATATTGGGGGAAGATTGCGCAGGAAAAATAAAAATATTCAAGTGTTACATGTAGCAGAAGTACTGGCGAAGGGGCTGAATAAATGAGTGCGGCGGGGGAACAAGTTTTTTTGAATAGAGTAGATAAAGCGTTGCACGATCCGCAGATGAGAAGCGCGGTTCCGTTTACACAAGATAGGCTTCGGATGGGACGGGAACAAGCTACACATGAATTAGGGAATATGGAAGAATGGCGTGAGGCAGCATCTGAAATTCGGATGCATACAATTGAAAATTTAGATAGTTATTTGGAACAATTAGCTACTAATGTTCGAAAAAATGGGGGACATGTTCATTTCGCTTTCAAAGCAGAAGATGCCGTATCGTATGTTTCTGAAATCGCAAGAAAAAAAGGAGCGAAATCAGTAATTAAGTCAAAGTCTATGGTTTCAGAAGAAATACACCTTAATAAAAAATTAGAAGAGATAGGGGTGAAAGTAGTAGAGTCTGATCTTGGAGAGTACATTATTCAATTAGCTGGAGAAGCTCCATCCCATTTAATTGCCCCAGCCATTCATAAGACGAAGGAACAAGTAGCAGAGCTTTTTTCTAAGGAAGCTGGAAGAAAGATACCGGTTGATACGAATCAACTACTACAATTTGCTAGGGAGCAATTGCGCAAAGAGTTTTTAGAAGCTGATATTGGTATTTCTGGTTGTAACTTTGCGGTAGCGGAATCTGGATCCGTTGTTCTTGTAAGTAATGAAGGAAATGCTCGCCTTACTACGACATTACCAAAAGTTCATATTGCGATTATGGGGATGGAACGCCTTGTTCCGACATGGAAAGATCTTGATGTAGTCGTTTCGATGTTAACAAGAAGTGCTACAGGCCAAAAGATTACATCTTATGTAACTGGAATTAATGGGGCGCGTTTACATGAAGATATGGATGGACCTGAAGAATTTCATTTAATTATTTTAGATAATGGTCGTTCTGATATTTTAGGAACTGCTTATGAAGAAGTATTAAAGTGTATAAGGTGCGGAGCTTGTGTAAATGTTTGTCCTGTGTATCGTAATATTGGGGGGCATGCTTATGGAAGTGTTTATAGTGGGCCAATTGGAGCAGTATTAGCACCTTTATTAGAAGGATATGAAAAGTTAAAAGAATTACCTTTTGCCTCAAGTTTGTGCGGAGCGTGTACAGATGTTTGCCCCGTGAAAATTCCATTACATGACCTTCTTATTGAACATCGTAAAGATGTGGTGGAGCAAGGGTTTATAACGAAATTTGAGCAACTGGCCTTTAAAGGTTTTACGTTTATGGCTAGTCATCCATTCGTTTATGAGAAAGCAATTAAACTGGCACATACAGGCTTATCGATATTTGCAAAAGATGGCTATATTGCGAATGGACCAGGCCCATTAAAAGGGTGGATAGAAAGTAGAGATTTTCCAAAACCTGCGAAACAATCATTCCGTGATTGGTGGAAAAAAGAAAAGAGGGATTCATAATATGAATACGGATGTACAAGAGTCTTTTTTAAACAATATCGCACGGAAATTAAACCGAGAACGTCGCTCGGGAGTCACTCCTCCCAGGTGGAAAAACAATCCGCTTAGGCACTTTTCTAATGAGATAGATCACGAAAGTTTAATAGAGCAGTTTATTGCAAACTTGCATACGTTACATACAGAAGTAAGTCATATACACCGTTCAGAAATAGGGAGTGCACTTCAGTATGTTGTACATAAATTTAATGTTCAATCTGCGGTGTATTGGGATGATGATAGATTACATCAACTTGAAATAGGAAAGCATTTAATAGGAAATTTCGTTTCTCATCGAATTTGGCAAAGGAAAGAAGGTGAAAGAGAACTACGGGATTATGCAGCTCAGGTTGATATGGGAATTACATATGCCGAAATGGGACTGGCTGAGACGGGAACGGTTGTTTTATGGAATGGTGGCGGACGTGGACGTTTAGTTAGCGTTTTGCCAGCAGTTTATGTTGCAATTCTCTCAGAACATACAATTTATAGACGTTTAACAGAAGGAGTAACTAGCATTCACGAACAGGTTTCGAATGGATTACCTGCCTGTATTAATTTTATCACTGGGCCTAGCCGGACAGGTGATATTGAGATGGAATTAGCTTTTGGAGTTCATGGTCCTGGAAAGGTTCATGTCATTTTATTAAAGGATTAGAGAGAAAAACAAAAGAATACGAGGGGGAGTGAGGATTTTGATGAAGAATAAATTTCGTTATTATGTCTTTACAATGCTCACGTTTATTACGATGGTAAATTATATTGATCGAGGGGCCATCGCTTATGCACAGTCTTTCATTATAAAAGAATATGGCTTTGACCCGAAGGAATGGGGCGCTATATTAGGGTATTTTGGTTACGGTTACATGATCGGTTCTTTATTAGGAGGTATTTTTTCAGATAAAAAAGGACCGAAATTTGTATGGATCGTAGCAGCAACCGCTTGGTCTATTTTTGAAATTGCGACCGCTTTTGCTGGAGAAATAGGGATTGCTATTTTTGGAGGGTCTGCTTTAATAGGATTTGCTATCTTCCGCGTTTTATTTGGCTTAACAGAAGGGCCATCTTTCGCGGTTTCGAATAAGACAGCAGCAAACTGGGCAGCTCCAAAAGAAAGAGCTTTTCTAACATCCCTTGGTTTTGTTGGTGTTCCGTTAGGTGCAGTATTAACGGCGCCTGTAGCGGTTCTGTTGCTATCTTTCACTAGCTGGAAAGTAATGTTTTTTATCCTCGGTACAATTGGGATCGTATGGGCGATTA
This sequence comes from Bacillus sp. AY18-3, assembly GCF_008042305.1. Lineage (NCBI taxonomy): Bacteria > Bacillati > Bacillota > Bacilli > Caryophanales > Bacillaceae > Bacillus > Bacillus sp. AY18-3. The sequence goes on from NZ_QKQR01000035.1 coordinate 75,251, forward strand.
TTTGGTATTTTACATTTACGAATATGCCTGAGGATCATCCACGAGTGACAAAAGAAGAACTAGCTGAAATACGAAGTACAGAAGGTGTACTTCAATCCATAAAAGCAGAGAAAGAAATTCAAAAAGAGCCATGGTACTCCTTTTTTAAAGTTCCGACATTCGTTATGGTTACGATAGCATATTTTTGCTTCCAATATATCAATTTTTTAATATTAACTTGGACACCGAAATATTTGCAAGATGTATTCCATTTTCAATTATCCTCCCTTTGGTATCTTGGGATGATTCCTTGGCTTGGGGCTTGTATCACATTGCCGCTAGGGGCGAAGCTATCTGATCGTATTTTACGTAAAACAGGGAATCTTCGTTTAGCTCGAACAGGGTTACCAATTATTGCTTTATTACTTACAGCAATTTGTTTTAGCTTCATTCCCGCGATGGACAATTATGTAGCTGTATTAGCGCTTATGTCGCTTGGAAACGCCTTTGCCTTTTTACCGAGTTCATTATTTTGGGCGATTATTGTCGATACGGCTCCTGCATACTCAGGAACATATAGTGGAATTATGCATTTCATCGCTAATATCGCGACAATCTTAGCCCCGACTTTAACTGGATATTTAGTTGTAAGTTATGGTTATCCTTCTATGTTTATCGTAGCTGCCATTTTGGCCGCTATTGCAATGGGGGCAATGTTATTTGTAAAACCAGGGCAGCAAATGAAGAATGAAAGCTTATTTAACTGGAGTAATAAGAAGGGGTTAGAGGAACCTCGTGCTAATTTTGAATGAGTAATGAAGTGAACCCGAATAGTGGCATATGAAAAACTCCTGAATTTGCATACTAGGTATGCAAATTCAATGGAGTTTTTTGTTTGAAGAAAAAAGTAGAAAGTGAAATGATCAATGAAACAAAAAGCATATAAATGAATCTTTTTTTCGAATATACATGAAAAAAGTGCGAGGAGACAGAATGTAGAATTCAATTAAGAGGATATCAGTTATAGTAATCAATAATGAGGTATAAGCCGGGATAAAGTGACATATAAATCTCTATGATCACACGCTTGATGCGAAGTCTATTCTATAGCTTCGCCTATTTGTTTTGTATTCGAAGTTTGTACGAGTGAGTGTTCATATTCATTTTTTAGCATCAACTGCATGTGAAATCAAAACTTTACTTGTAGTACATAATAAATACAGTTGTTTTACTTTTTAAATTACATGTGGATATAGGATAAAGTTGTTTTATCATCCTATATTAAAATAAAAATAAACCACTGTTCGATTTGAATATTCCACGATATAATGGTGAGAGTTTATGACAGAATAAATATTTACATAAGAAGTGAGGTACTGTATGAAAAAAAGAACGACAGACATTATTTTTATTATTATTGGTGCATTTCTTTTTGCGTTAGGTGTCAATTTGTTTGTTATCCCGAACGAGTTTGGTGAGGGTGGAGTAACTGGTATCACGATTATTACGTATTATTTATTTGAATGGTCACCAGGCTTAGTTAACTTAATTTTAAATGCGATTTTGTTAATAGCTGGTTATAAATTTTTAAATAAGATTACAACAATTTATACGATTATCGCTGTAGTTACGAACTCGCTATTCCTTCATTTGACAGAAGGTTGGACGGTTGCTTCGGATGAAATGCTCGTAAATGCCATTTTCGGAGGAATATTTATTGGGTGCGGGATTGGTCTTATTATTCGTGTTGGCGGAACAACAGCAGGTACTACCATCTTAGCAAGGATGACGCATAAATATTTAGGATGGAGCATTAGCTATGGTTTACTGTTCTTCGATTTAATCGTTGCGTTTTCATCTTATTTCATCATTGGTGCAGAAAAACTGATGATAACAATTATTATGCTATATGTAGCAACGAAAGTGATGGAATTTGTAATTGAAGGTTTAAATCCGAAGAAAGCCATTACGATTATTTCTGATAACCCGAATGAAATTGCGGGAAAGGTAACTACATTAATGGGCAGAGGGGTTACTGTGTACTCAGGTCATGGCTATTACACGAAAACGCCGAAGGAAATTCTTTATGTTGTTATTAATAAGCAAGAAGTAGTCAAGCTAAAACGGATTGTTCAAACTACAGATCCGGCTGCGTTCATTGCTATACACGATGTTCGTGACGTATTTGGAGAAGGATTCGTTGATATTTCTAAAGCATAGAAATTACTTTTCATTAAAATAATCTTAATACTAAAACGTAAGAATCTATTTTGAATAATCTTTTTTCAAAATAGATTCTTTTTATTTATCTTAAAATGTTGGTTTGTTTTTCTTTTTCTTGCAAAAAATCCAATTGTTTCTTAAGGTAAGGATGTAGAAGGATGAACAAGAGAGGGTTTAATGAAGATGATACATATTTTATTAGCTGATGATGATAAGCATATTAGAGAATTGTTACATTACCATTTGCAAAAAGAGGGGTTTAAAGTTTTTGAAGCGGAAGATGGAAAGGTAGCGCAAGGCGTTTTAGAGAAAGAAAATATTCATCTTGCGATAGTAGACATTATGATGCCGTTTGTTGATGGCTATACGTTATGCGAAGAAATCCGGAAGTATCATGATATACCTGTTATTTTATTAACTGCAAAAGATCAGCTAGTCGATAAAGAAAAAGGATTCATTTCTGGTACGGACGATTATATTGTAAAACCATTTGAACCAGCTGAAGTAATTTTCCGTATGAAAGCTCTATTGCGCCGTTATCAAATGCTTAGTGCTGATATTATTACATTACACGGAACGATAATTGACCGAAAAGGGTTTGAAGTGAAGTGTAACGGTCAGACGATTTTGCTTCCATTAAAGGAATTTGAATTATTATCACAACTTGCTAGTTATCCTGGAAGAACCTTTTCAAGAGAAGAATTAATTGAATTAGTATGGGGAATGGATTTTGAAGGAGATGAACGAACAGTTGACGTTCATGTGAAGCGACTTAGAGATCGTTTTTCAAAACGAACAGATGATTTTCAAATTACGACAGTACGCGGACTCGGTTATAAGTTGGAGTTGAAATAAAATGAAATCACTATACTCTAGATTTGTTTTTATGACGGTTGGAATCATGCTACTTAGCAGTATTATCGGTTTTTTATTAACAAATGTGTACTATCAAGTGAAGTTAAAACCGTACAATAGTGAAAAGATTTTAATGTATGCGGAAGAAGTAAAATCGTTATATGAAAAGCAAAGTGAAGAAAATCAAGAGGCATACTTACAGTCTATTGCGAAGTTAGGATATGAAATTTATATTGTCGATGATAAAAAGAATGGAAAACGTATCGGCAACGCGTTTCGTAAGACAACAATAAGTGATGATACCGTTCATAAAGTATTGAATGGCGAAACGTTTAATGGTGTTTCTACGTATCCAACACGTCTCTTTATTACAGGTTTTTTCGATAATGAATTAATAAATAGTGTCGGTGTACCAGTGCAACACGGTGATAAACAGTACGCTTTATTTATTCGTCCTGACATTCAGAACCAATTTGGCGAGATGCGAATTTTCTTAGCGGTATTACTTGGGTTTATCGTACTATTAAGTATTATCTTTATAGCGATTGCAGCAGGTTATATCGTTCGTCCCATTCGAACATTTACGAAAGCGACTCAAAAGATTGCAAGTGGTGAATATGATATCGAATTAGATGAAAATCGAAAAGATGAAATTGGTACATTAGCAACTAATTTTCAAAAGATGACGAAAAGTATAAAAGAATTAGATGAGATGAGACAAGAATTCGTTTCAAATGTTTCTCATGAATTTCAATCGCCGCTTTCTTCCATACAAGGGTTCTCAAAAACGTTACAGTCAGAAGAGATGAGTGCGGAAGAAAGAAACCATTACTTACAAATTATTGAGGGCGAAAGTAAGCGAATGTCTAGTTTATGTAAACAGTTACTTACGCTAGCTTCACTAGATAAAGAAGAAAAAGTATTACAAATAAAAGAATTCAATTTGCAGAAGCAAATTAAAGACGTTATTTTTATGCTCGAATGGAAATGGCGTGAAAAAGATATCGCCGTTGAATTTGATGTACCGGATATTACAATACAAGGTGATGAAAACTTACTTCATCAAGTATGGAGTAATATTTTTACGAATAGCATTAAGTTTTCAAACGACGGCGGAACGATTGAATTTGTTGTAGAAGAATTAGAGTCGAGCGTGATGATCTCTATATCAGACAACGGAATCGGTATGGAAAAAGAAGAAATGGATCGTATATTTGATCGTTTTTACAAAGTAGATACGGCAAGGGCAAGAAACGTAGAAGGTAGTGGTTTAGGATTATCGATTGTGCAGAAAATTGTTGAACTGCATAACGGAAACGTTTCAGTATATAGTACGAAAGGGGAAGGGACTACTGTTCAGGTGGAGCTTCCGAAATAGATGGAAGAGGCTGCTTGGGAACAGCCTCTTCTTTTTGTCATTTTTTGTCGATAAATCGATATAATCGGAAAATCGCTGATATAATTTGAGTTGCGCCGATATATTATGAAAATCGCTGATATAATCCGAGTTGCGCTGATATATTTGAAAAATCGCCGATATAAATTTCACGTACTACCTTCCTGTTATAAAGCCGCATCTTTCCCGGGCTCTACTTTAAATCGAACTTCAAAAGTATCCGCTGTAATTAAATCTCCCCCTCTGTAATCTTCTGTTCATATTCCGTTCATATTTCTTTTTTATGATAAGTGCATAGAAAGAAAGAGGAAGGAGCGAGCGAAATGTTTTTAGCTCTGCGTGAATTAAAACAATCAAAATTAAGATACGGATTAATCGGACTGATTATGGTGTTATTATCATTTTTAGTTCTTGTTATTTCAGGATTAGCAAATGGACTATCATATGATAATGCTTCATCGATTCAAAATATGGAGGCAAATAAGTTCGTTTTAGCAGATGATGCGGAAAATAAATTACTTCGTTCACAAATTAAGAAAGACGATGTAGATAACGTAGTAAATCAAGCAGGCGAGAAAGAGGCCGTTCCGTTTCGTGTGAAAGTTTCAACGTATGAAAAGAAAGATAGTTCGAAAAAAGTAGATGTTGCTATTTTCGCAAGTGAACGTGATTCATTTTTAGAACCGAAAATTGTAAAAGGTGAGAAATTAGGTACAGCAAATAACGAAATGGTTGCTGATGAATCAATTAAAGAAAAAGGAATCGATATTGGCGATACAATTATTGATCCTGTTTCAAAGAAAGAATTTAAAATTGTTGGATTTACGAAAGATCAAATGTTTAGCCATACACCAGTCGTTTATGTAAATGAAGATGTATGGGGATCTATTTCACAACCAAACCAAAAAGATTATAGTGCAATTGCACTGAATACAGATAAAGAAATTAAAAATGCACATGTTATCGACAAAAAAGAAGTACTGCAAAGTATTCCAGGATTTAAAGAAGAGCAAGGAACATTAACGATGATCATTGCATTCTTACTTGTTATCGCTGCGTTACTAATCGGTGTATTCTTCTACGTCATTACATTGCAAAAAACACAGCAATTAGGTGTATTAAAAGCAATTGGAACGAAGAATTCTTATTTAGCAAATAGTTTAGTCGTGCAGGCGTTATTCTTATCAGTCGTTGCGATGGTAATCAGTATTGTTCTTGTACAAGGATTAGAACAAATTTTACCAGCGGGTATGCCGTTCTTATTAACAACACCGATGATTGCACAATATGCAGCAATCTTCATCGTAATTAGTATTTTAGGAACACTTATTTCGTTATACCAAGTATTAAAAGTTGATGCATTAGAAGCAATTGGAGGCGGGATGTAATGACTTCATTATTAAAATTAGACAAAGTAAGTAAAGTGTACGGAGAAGGGAATACGGAAGTAACAGCCCTTCATCCGATGTCGCTTGATGTGAAAGCTGGAGAATTTATCGGAATCGTCGGTCCTTCTGGATCAGGGAAAAGTACGTTATTATCAATCGCGGGTGCGTTATTATCACCATCAAAAGGGGATATTTACATTCGTGAGCAAAATATTACGAAGTTATCAGAAAAGGAAATGACAGACATTCGTTTAAAAAAAATCGGCTTCATTTTCCAATTCGCAAATCTTGTTCCATATTTAAATGTAAAAGAGCAATTGCTTTACATTGCAAAGCTTAAAAAAGAAAACAAACAAGAATCAGAAAAGCGTGCGGATCATTTATTAACGGCATTTGGATTAGGAGAAAGAAAAAATCATTATCCAAATCAACTATCTGGCGGGGAAAAACAAAGGGTAGCAATCGCTCGCGCGTTCATGAACAACCCAGATTTAATATTAGCGGATGAACCAACTGCAAGCTTAGACTCAAAACGCGCACGTGAAGTTGTAGAAATGATGAAACGTGAAGTGAAAGAGAGCCAAAAAGCAGCAATTATGATTACGCATGATGAAAGAATGCTTGATGTATGTGATCGTATATTGACACTGAGAGACGGGAAGTTAATATAAAGAAAAAAGACAATCGCACAAGTGTGCGGTTGTCTTTTATATAATTGCTTTATTTTGAGAATAACGCTTTAATTTTATTTCGTGTAATTAATAAAACGCCGCCTAAGACAGATAACATACCTAAAGCCATATTGTTTGATTGCTCACTACCAGCGTTAGGAAGTTCTTTAGCGTTATTGTTTGTGTTTGTAGTACCAGTCTTTGTTTCTGTTTGTTTCGATTGAGATACTTCATTAATTTTGTTATCTACATTTTGCTTCGTTGTATGTACCTCAGCTAATTTGTCCTCAATTTTTTTCTCAGTATGTTTAAAGTCGTTGATTTTAATATCTAAGTCTTGTTTTTTCTTTGTTAAATCATCTGAAACGGTTTGTTTCGCTTGTTTTATTTCGTTAATTTTATTTAGTAATTCTTCTCTAGCTTTTTGTAATTCAGCAAGTTTGTTTTTTACATCTTGTTTAGCTAGTTCTAAGTTAGCGGAAAGACTATCTAAATTGCCTTTAATTTTCTTAAGTTCCTCTAACGTGTTCCCAGTATGCGGCTTATTTTCTTTTAGCTCAGCAAGTTTGTCCTCAGCAGTTTGTTTCGCTTTCTTTAACTCAGCTAATTTTTCATCTACCTGTTTTTTAACTTCCTTAAGTTCATTAACCTTTTGATCAATGTTCTCTTTATGTTGCTTCATTTCATTCACTTTTTCATCGACAGTTTGTTTATGTTCTTTAATCTCATTCACTTTGTTATCGATATTTTGCTTATGTTCTTTCACTTCAGCAACTTTATCTTCTACTTGCTTTTTATGCTCTTTAATTTCAGCGATTTTATCTTCGGCGATTTGCTTGTCCTGCTGAAGTTTTGCATCTAGCTCTTCTTTACGTTGTTTTATTTCGTTAATTTTTTCATCAGCAACTTGTTTACGCTCATGTAGTTCATTAACCTTCGTGTCAACATTTTCCTTAACTTGGTTAAGTTCATTCAACTTTTGATCCACGTTTTCTTTGTGCTGCTGTAATTTCGCATCTAATTCTTGTCTATGTTGCTTAATTTCAGCTAATCGATCTCCTGTACTTTGCTGAGGAGTAGCATCAGTTACTTCCGCATGAGCAGAATTTGCGCCAGCAATCATTGCTAAAGCTAGTGTAGACGCAGCGATTGTTTGTTTTGTTTTCATATGTTTGTACCTCTTTTCTTTCATATGCATGAGTTGTTTTGTGTAGAATTGAGCATATAGAAGTAGATTATCTTATCATTATATACCATGTAGGATGTCTAGAGGAAGTATTTGCATAATAATCTATCATTATGTAATTCTTATAGTCTATTATTTTTGGGTAGGGGAGAGATCTTTAGCTAGATGAACAATTTCTTCTATAGTAGAGTTTACATCCTTACGATTACGAATAACAAACAAATAATCAGCCTCGTTTTCTATCGGATCGACCACATCTTCATGTTGCAATTCAGCTTGTTGTCGATCGAGTACTTCTTTGAAATTAGAATATCCACCTCTAAAAATATTGGTACTTCGCGTGCTTCGAGCTACTCTTTCATAAAGTACATCATTTGGAATGTCAAAATGAACGAGTATACGTACATATTCCTCTTTCTGAAACAATTCATTTAGCAAATACATCCGGCCGTTTCGGCTTCTATTTGAGTTGCAAATAATAAGATGTAAACTTGTATGTTCTTTTGCATAATCAACAATGAATTTCGAAAGACCGTGTTTAAATGTATTTGGGCCTTCGTCCGGCTGTAATTTTTCATAATGCGTGTTAATGAATTCAGCTTGGTTATCTTGATCCATAACGAAAGCGTGGGGTAACTTTTTTTCTAGTTCTTTAGCAAATGTAGTTTTTCCGCTGTGTGTTTTACCTACTGTAATGATCACTAATCGTTTCATATTGTCCTCCATATATATTGTTATCATTTGGGACATTCGATGTGAATTGACAATTTTCCTGCTAGAGAATATACAAAATGTCGGAGTAGTAGTAGGCTGAAAACTTGACAAAAAAACTTATTTATGCTATAATTTACCAATATAAAAATAAAGTGTATAATAGGGTTCTCCTGGCCAGGGGAACCCTATTTTTGTTGTGAAAATGAAGGAGTGTATGTGCGTGAAAAAAGGTGAAGCGAGTGTAACGTCGCTAGTATCAGCTTTCGGAAGGGCGTACCATAGTGAATTTGATAGTCCTAAAATCTTTGATGATTATGTAGCTAAAGATTTCATTTCAAAAAAAGAACGTAACGATATTGAAACAAATATGGTCCAAGGAATCCATTTTTTCAATACAGACATTGCACAAAAGTTTCAAGACAATCCACAAGAAATATTAAAATGGATTACACAAGTTCAATTATCACCAACACCTTTGGCACGTGCGGCATATTGTGAAAGAGTATTGCTACATGAAATTACATTAGGCGCAAAACAATACGTCATACTCGGTGCAGGCTTAGATACGTTCAGCTTTAGACACCGAGAATTAGAGAATGAAATAGAAATATTTGAAGTAGATCATCCTTCTACACAAAGGTTTAAGAGGGGGAGAATAAAAGAAGCAGTACTTGAAACTCCAAACAACCTTCATTTTGTTTCGATGGATTTCACGAAAGGGTTTTCCAGTGAACAGTTACGGAATGAAGGATTTGAAAATAAAAAGACTTTCTTTAGCCTATTAGGTGTTACGTACTATTTAACGAAAGAGGAGCTTTCTAGTTTAATAGAAAATTTATTCGAGATGGTTCCAGTGGGGAGCTCTATCGTATTCGATTATCCGGATGAAAACTTATTTACGGAAAAAGGATTGTCCAATCGAGTTGAAAATATGGTAAAAATGGCTGCAGTAGGCGGAGAACCGATGAAATCGTGTTTTTCTTATGCTGAAATGGAAGCACTGTTAGAGAAGGTAGGCTTACTCATTTATGAGCACTTATCACCAGAGGATATTCATACATTATATTTTGAAGGACGAAACGATTATTTAAAAGCTTTTGAGACGGTGCATTATGTGCATGCGGTGAAGAAGTAGGAATTAGTAGGCATGGGGAGAAATCTCTGTGTCTTTTTTTGGGGGAGAACAAGGAGGTATTAATAGGAAGAGAAATTCGATAATGTAAAGAATATGAAGTATGAATGTAATAAATTAAGTAGCAATGATAAAGGAGAACATAATGTACACAATTGGACAAGTTGCTAAATTTTTAGATGTATCTAGAGATACTTTGAAGTTTTAATCAAAATGTGTGGGGTTCTTCTTTTTATAGAATAAATATTTGCAGCAATACTTTGGTCAAATTCTAATTAAAACTAAAATCCACCTTTTCTATTATAAATTTTTGTAGTTTGGAATATATCTATTTGATTAACCAAACTAGTATTTTAGGGGCCTTAACTGAAACAATAGATATAACTTCATATCAATCTTGTTAATGAATTTCATTGCCCTCAGATAAAGGACAATAGTAGATCTTTGATTTTTATTACAATTTTGTAAGGTTAAGTAATAAAAATCGATAGAACAGGATATTAGAATGGGATACTCTGATTGATGGATAGAATATTCTGAAAAAAAGGTGGAGCAAATGAAGAATAGACAAAAAGCATCGATAATATGCAAAAGTATTTTATGTTTAATGATTTACATATTTATTACGAATGAAGCATGGTTTACAAATGTGGTGAGGGCAGAATCGGGCACGTTGACTGATAGGAGTATAGAGGATTTCAAAAAAAAGCTGGATGAACAGGTACCAAAATGGCAAGAGAATTATGAGGTACCAGGGGTTGCAATAGGGATTGTACATGAGGGGCGTATTGCTTATACACTTAACTACGGTTATGTAGACAAAAAGACAAAAAAAGCGGTGAGTGACGATACATTGTTTCAAGCTGGTTCCATATCTAAAAACCTTACAGCGTGGGGAATCCTACATCTTGTAGATGAAGGGCATTTATCACTAGATGATCCCGTTGGAAAATATCTGACCAAATGGAAATTACCTAATTCAGAGTTTAATAATAATGAAGTCACAATAAGAAGATTGTTAAGCCATACAGCAGGGCTGTCTGCACATAAAGGATACCTCGGGGTTACACCAGGGAAACATCTTGACTCTATTGAGGAGTCTCTGTCTGGAAAAGGATGGCTTAATGAACCAGTGGAGGTTACCAATAAACCAGGTTCAGAAACAATTTACTCTGGTGGCGGATATACAATTTTACAACTTGTAATTGAAGAGGTTACCGGAATACCGTTTGATCGTTATATGGAAGAACAAATTATGAAACCTTTAGGAATGAAATCTAGTTCATTCTTACAACGTCCTGAAAACCATAACCTTTCGAAAGCTTATGGATATTTTGGAGAGGAGCTCCCTAGTTACCAATTTACCGAACAGGCTGCTGCAGGTCTTAAGACAAATGTTACCGATATGATGACATTGATACTTGCAAGCATGGATGCACATAATAAAGGGAATGGTGTCATCAAAAGTGAACGTGTTACGGAAATGCAAAAGCCGGTATTAGGGGAGAATGGTTTAGGTATATTTGAAAAAAAACTATCTAATCAATGGAAATTAATTTATCATTCTGGTGATAATCGAGGGTGGCATTCTTTTTATGGTTTCATTCCTAATACAAAGGATGGATTGGTAATCCTCACGAATAGTGAAGGTGGTATAGACTTACGACAGGATATTTACCACGCATGGATTGAATATGAAACTGGAAAATTACCTGAAAGTTACTTCTCTCTAGCTGAGCAGAGAAAAAACAACTCTATTACATCAATTGTTATTGAAGCCACACTTGGTTTATATTTGCTGCTATTTGTGATTAGATTGTACAAAGGTAGAAGAACTTTCATTTTTAAGCAAGAGAAGAGATCCTACATCGGATTAGTAGTTAGGACATTTTTACTTATTAGTACTGCTATCCTCGTTTTTTGTGCTGCCTATTTTTGGAGAGTTTTCAGCTTGAATTCCGGTAATACAATAAATTTTATTCTAATAATGGTATGGATTATAACATTATTAATTAGTGGATTTTTCCCGAAAATTAGAAGTAATAAAAAACAACGTATGAAACGAAAAGATTTAACATCAAAATTTACATGTATGTAATGTTAAAAGCTAGAAAGCTAGATTGACGTAAATCGCTAATTGTGGTTTGCAAAAAACGACAAAATCTCTTAAAAAACACTTAACTTTTAACGTCATCTATCTTTACAATCCCTCCCTATAATGTGAATTGGACAAGCATCTAAGAGAAAGCAGAACATGGCAGTTTGTACATTCTATTATTAGGGGGAGAATTTGTATGAAAAAGACAGTTGCTTCGTTAGCAGTTATGGCGGCATTATTGCCGACGTTTTCAGTGTATGCAGAAGGGAAAGAGCAAGTTCGAAAATCAGCTACAACTTTTAATGTTATTAGTGACATTCAAGGGGATTTAGGAGACTTTGATCATGTGTTAAAAGATATGAACAAAGTGACGCCACTTTCTAGAGCGCTTATTATGAATGGGGATATAACGCCAACTGGACAACAGTCACAATACGATGATGTGAAGCGTGTGTTAAACAAAAATAAGCATCCAGAGAATGTATGGTCAACTGTTGGGAATCATGAGTTTTATGCTGGTAAATGGACAGCTGATGGAAAGCTCTCTCAAAGTACATGGCCAAATGGTGTAACGGAAGAAACGCTATTTAACCGCTACTTACAATTTAGCGGGCAAGAAAAGGTATATCATAAAAAAGAATTAGACGGTTATCCGCTTTTATTTTTAGGAACTGAAAAATATATGAAATACCACGATTCAAAAATGTGGGATGAAGTATTTATGAGTGATGAGCAATTAGGTTGGTTAAAACAAAATTTAGAAGAATATAGCCAAAAAGATAAAAATAAGCCCATTTTCATTTTCTCTCATCACGTTTTACCGGATACAGTATCTGGATCAAGACAATCACCGTATTTAAATGACTATTTAAACGTGGATAAATTGTACGATATATTAAAAGATTACCCGCAAGTTGTTTTCTTCACGAGTCACACGCATTGGGATTTAAACTTACCGGACTGGGCTGGAAAAAAGAAAATTGCAGGCGGAGATGAAAAAGGATTTACAGTTGTAAATACGGGCGGTATTGAAACTGGATGGATGTCGGCTGGACCAAATGGCGGAGAGAAGACTGCTCCTGATGGCTATTCATTTAAACAAGGATTACAAGTGAAAGCATATGGTAACGATGTAATGGTAACAGCTTACGATTATAAACGTGATAAGGATATAAAGAAGCTATTAATTAGTGATGCGAAAGTCGCACAAATGGCACCAAATGTAACAGCTGACGATAGTAAAAATGTAATTGTCGGTGCAACGGAGTATATGGAGTACTCTGTAGAAGGAACGAACGAATGGTTGACGTATAATCCAGGGAATGCTCCGAAATTTGATGGGAACAAGGTTGTACACGTACGTCATAAAGGCGAAATGAATTTAGAGCCAGGATTAACACAGCTTCTTCGATTTTCGGCAAATAAGTGATTAGTAAGGGCCTACTTTTTAATAAGTGGGCTCTTTTGTGTTGTCGTTTTTTATCGGTAAGTCGATATATTTCAAGTTATGGACGATATATTTGAAAAAATCGTTCATATAAACTTCATGTACCGAAATAAAGTGAAAGTTATTAATGTAATTTCACGTACCGTATTGGAGTTAAAATTATTAATACAATTCCATTCACAAAAACCGAATTCCAACACATTTTTCACCCAGAAAGATGACTTCATCATTTTTACATGTAATAATAGTATCGTTACATACATTGTGAAAGAAGTACAAAAGGAGCGTTATTAATGAATTTAGCTAAATTCCCGAGAAAAAAATATACAGAGTCATATACTCCAATTGAAAAATTAAACAATTTTTCTGAAGCACTTGGTGGGCCGACTATTTATTTTAAACGAGATGATTTACTTGGTTTAACAGCTGGTGGTAATAAGACGAGAAAGTTAGAGTTTCTAGTTGCAGATGCACAGGCAAAAGGTGCAGATACGTTAATTACAGCTGGTGGTATTCAGTCAAATCATTGCCGTCTAACACTGGCAGCTGCGGTAAAAGAAAAAATGAAATGTATCCTTGTATTAGAAGAAGGGCTTGAGCCAGAAGAGAAGCCAGACTTTAACGGAAACTATTTCTTATATCATTTACTAGGTGCTGAAAATGTAATTGTTGTACCAAACGGAGCAGATCTTATGGAAGAGATGCATAAAGTAGCGAAAGAAGTAAGTGAAAAAGGTAATACACCATATGTAATACCAGTTGGTGGATCAAATCCTACTGGTGCAATGGGATACGTTGCTTGTGCGCAAGAAATTATGGCACAATCATTTGACCAAGGAATTGATTTCAGTACAGTTGTTTGCGTAAGTGGTAGTGCTGGTATGCACGCTGGTTTAATTACTGGTTTTGCTGGAACACAAAGTCACATTCCTGTAATCGGAATCAACGTAAGTAGAGGAAAAGCAGAACAAGAAGAGAAAGTAGCAAAACTTGTAGAGGAAACGTCAGCTCACGTTGGTATTCCGAACTTTATCCCGCGCGAAACTGTTACATGCTTTGATGAATATGTAGGACCAGGTTACGCGTTACCAACACCAGAAATGGTGGAAGCTGTTCAATTACTTGCGAAAACTGAAGGTATTTTACTCGATCCAGTATATACAGGTAAAGCAGTAGCGGGACTAATCGACTTAATTAAAAAAGGTACATTTAATAAAGAAGACAACATTTTATTCGTACATTCAGGTGGTTCACCAGCGTTATATGCGAATACGTCTTTATTTGCGTAAGTGTGAAAAGCATTGGGTATCCAATGCTTTTTTGTTATATAATGGAATTATTATGAAGTGAGAAGGGGGAGTATATGAGTACAAATGCAAAATGGACCATATATACGGTACTTAGCATTTCTATGTTACTAATTTTATTTGTGGCTTATGGAGTTTATTTATATTTCAATTAAGTGAAATGGTAACCAAACCAAAGGAAAAATAAAATAATTACTGTGTTAAATAGAGTAAAACATAAACCGATAATGGCTAAAATTTTCTTCTCAGATCGGCTACAAAAAGAGATAACTGCTAATATTATTACTATAACAGCAGAAGCTAATATGAAATAGGCGAAAGGTACAACATATTCTACTCCAACTCTGTCTAAAATAGGTGAGAAGAGAAAGAGATTAATAGTAACGAATATACTTACAATGAGAAACGTATAACTTTTCCAAGTGTATGTTTGTAACTGCATGGAACGATACTCCTTTCTCTTTATTATGTATATTTTTAAGTTTAAATTAATTACCTTTATTTTACAAATTAAAATATTTTGTATTGAAAAGAGGGTATGAATATGAAAATTAGAAATTGGTCTCTAGTCTTTATTGCGATCTGTATACTCATAATAACCGGCTGTTCAAATATATCAGGCAATGAAGGTCAAAGAATCCAAGTGCAAAAACATATTGGTGATAATGAATATGAAGATCTTAAGGTAGTGAAAGATAATAATGAAGTGTTGCAAGTAAAGAAAATATTAAATGATATTACTTTTGAAAATAAAAAAGTGGAAATGTCTCGCCCAGCTGATTATCACTTTATTTTTCAATTTAAAAATCCGAAAATAGAGGCGAAAGCTGTGTCGTATCAAATTTGGGTAAGCCCTAATAAGGATAAAATAGAAATCAAGACGGGGGAAAATCGGTACGCTCAATTAGAAGGGAAACATGCAGCCACTTTGTTTCAGATTGTTACAGGGGAGAAACTAGTTGAATAAACGTATATAGGGTTATAGGAACTCAGCTCGTATTGTTCATTTTGGAGATAATTAGTATTCAACAAAAATAGCTATCTTTTTATATTGGAATAAATATTGAGAATCGGATAAAATGGAAATTGGACATTGACTTGATGAGCATGAGGTTCTCCGCTTATAAGCAGATTAATGAACATTAAGGTGTCCATTAATCCGCCAGTGAATAATAATGCTAGGAAATATATTGTTTTTACAAAGATTCGATGTTATGTTTAATTTTCTCAATATAATATTTTCCTTATATAGGAGTGGCTATTTGAAGAAGTTAATATTATTAGTTTTATTGGCTACATGCTGTCTCACCATTGCAGGATGTTCTAATAATAGGATTACACCAAAGAATGAGTCTAAAACTTCAACATCTGTAAAGATTAAACGTATCAACAAAGCGTGGTACAAACATATTTAATAGTTTTAAGAAACTTGAAATTGTTGATGATAAAGGTCATAAGGTGAAATTCGTTAGGCTGATAGTAGAGGTTGTGAAACCTGGTGAAAAGCGGGAAGCATAGTTTGCATTTGAATTTATAAAAAATGCGACATTAAAATATTCACAAAAAAGAGTCTACATGTAGTCCTTTTTTTGTGGATATTTTTCATAAATAATAGACATTCTATGGTGCCTTCCTCTGATTTGAACCATCCGGAAATTATTTTACCAAGTTAAGTAGTGTCGCCCTTCAAAATTCGGCGAATGCGAGGGACCCGTAGTAGCTCGATTGATATGGTCCTTTTTTCACTTTATCTATCATCTTAATGTATCTGTCTATTAAAAAATCTAACTTTAATCGATTAAATGAGATGAAATCTGTTAAAAATAATGAAATTTCAGGAAAAATAAGGTACACTATTCAATGGTTTTGGTTTAAAATCGATTGACGTTAATGTATACGGGGGAAAGATTAATGAACAACAATACAGTAAATGAATCTGTTGAAGAAGTTGAGAAAAAACGGGTAAGATCAAAAAAACGCTTTACAAATTGGAAGCTTATCGCAGCGGGTGGCGGTTTAATTGCACTTCTTATTGGAGGAATGAGTTATTATCAAGCAACTAACTTCAATTCGAATGTTACGATTAACGATACAAAAGTCGGTGGTTTGAGCGCTGATCAGGCAATACAGAAATTAAAAACGTCTGGGCTAGCAAATAAAGTCTATATTGATCAACAAGAAATTTTAGATGAACAAGATACAAAAACGGAACTGACGGAAAAAGATTTGCCACAAGTTAAGAAACTATTAAAAAGTCAGTGGACATTTTTCCCTTCTGCAAAGGAAAAAGATTATTCATTGCTACCGGAAAAAGCGGATCAGTATCGTAGTGAAACGATGAAAAAACTTGTAGAAGAAAAGCTCGTTTCTATGAATGAAAAATTAAAAGCACCTCAAGATGCTATGGCGAAGCTTGAACAAGGGAAAGTTGTAATTTCGAAGAGCGTTGATGGAAAACAGTATGACGTTACAAATCTACTAAAAGATTACGACAAGCAGAAGCATAAAAGCGAAATTCATCTGAAGTCTGCATACATACAGCCTATTAAAGAAGACGATCCAATCATCAAAAAAGAAGAGAAAGCATTACAAAATCTTCTTACGCAGTCTGTTGATTATAAAGTGCAGGATGAAGTGTATTCATTAAAAGCGAAAGATCTAATTCAAAATGCTACTATGTCAAAGGATATGAAAGTAAAAATCGATGCGAGCGACATTAAGAATAAGGTTGCTGAAATTAATAAGGCTAAATCTACATTACATAAAGACTTTGCTTTTAAAACACATTCTGGCTCGGTTATTTCAGTAAAGGGACAAGGATACGGCTGGGCACTAGATGTGGAAAAAGAAACAAAACAAGTTCAACAAGCCTTTGAGAAAGGCGAGAAATCGCTTTCTGCTTCTAATATTCACGGGAATGGTTGGGAGAAGGAAGGGATCGGCTATAAAACAACATCGAATAATGGCATTGGAGACACATATGCAGAAGTTTCTATTGCAGATCAACAAATTTGGATTTATAAAGATGGGAAATTAGTTGTCACAACCAATGTAGTAACGGGTAAACATAGCACGAGTGAAGATACATCACCAGGTGTGTGGTACGTTCTATATAAACGAACACCATACACGCTTAAAGGAAGCGCAGTAGGTAAAGCTGATTATGCAGTGAAAGTAGATTACTGGGTTCCATTCACAAATAGCGGTCAAGGATTCCATGATGCAGGCTGGCGAAAAGACTGGGGAAATAATGCTTATTTAACAGGAGGATCAGGCGGGTGTGTAAACCTTCTTCCTAACGTTGCAAAAACTGTATATGATAGTTTGAACACGTATGACCCAGTTATTGTTTACTAATAGCTATGTATTAAGACCATAAAAGAATAAACAAAGCAAGAAATCTTACTTGATGTATATGAAAAAAAACCTCTTGAATTCGCATGCAAATTCAAGAGGTTTTTTTGTTTGAAAACAAGAGTTCATTGCTTATAAGAAACAAAGTAGAAAGAGATTGAGATGAAGAAACAGGTATTCAAATAGTCAATAAAATTGACATTGAATATCATTTTCACTTATTATAGAATCATTGCATTTAATTAGACATGACTTTTTTATTAATATAATAGATTTTTAATAAGGTGTCCCATTAAAGAATTTAAACGTAGGAAAGGGTAATATAAAAATGAACTGGAAAAAAGGCGGATTATGGATCATTATTTTTTTCATTGTAAAAGGTACGATTTCTACACTGTTAATCGTTACAGGTGCTAAATATTTTAATTTATCATTTATGCAACTTTTCGCACTAGTACTGATCTTATTACTGATTTCTCTCATAAGCCGAAAATTGCTGTATAAACATAAACAAAACAAAAAGCAAAAAGAGCTAAATATATAATGAAGCCCCAGAGACCTTTGGATTTCTGGGGTTTTATTTCTATAGTTTTTTCTACATGTATATCAACTTAACAGAAAAGGTTGTCCAAAATGATAAAATCGATGTTGTTTAAAATGTGGCAATTATTTTTACATAAATATTGAAGAGAGCTTTTGAATCAATCTTTATTTGGAAGCTACAGATGCGCATAAATTATGCTTGTTTTTCCATTGGTAGTTTAAATGTAAACGTACTGCCTTCTCCTAATTTACTTTCAACTGTAATTTCTCCTCCGTGTAGTTCGACAATCCATTTTACCATCGACAATCCTAAACCTGTGTTTCCGGTGCTTGAAGATGTTCGTGCTGCGTCAACTCGATAGAAGCGGTCCCATATTTTCGTAATATGTTGCTCGCTGATGCCTATGCCATTATCGGAGACTTTACCTATTATGTTGGTTTCATCACGGAACAGTTGCATATGCACAGTGCCGTTCGCTTTGCTATAAGCAATCGCATTCGTTAGTAAATTCATTAATAAACGCATCATCAATGTTTGATCTGCTTTCATAAACAGGTCTTCCTCTATATGAGTTGTTATATCAATCGAAGCTTCTTGAACCATTAATGAAAGCTCTTCTACAACGATTTCCGTTAATTCACTCATATTGATACATTCAAATTGGAAAGTATTATGCTTTCCTTGGTCAGCTCTTGCTAATAATAAGAGTTGTGAGATTAGCGCGGACATTTTACGTGATTGCTTTAAAATTACTTCTAACGATTCTTCCATTTCTTTCGAATTATTCCTCAGTGATAAAGCGTATTCGCATTGTGAAATAATAACAGATGTTGGTGTTCTTAATTCATGAGATGCGTCAGATGTAAATTGTTTTTCACTTTCGAATGATGTCTCCAATCGCTCAAACATTTTGTCAAAGGTTTGTGCTAAATGATACATTTCGTCTTTCGGTGAACCTTGTAAATTAATTCTCTTCGAAAGATCTTTACCATCACCAATTTTACTAGCTGAATCACTCATTTGTTGCACAGGTCGAAACGCTCTTTGCGTAATAAAATATCCTCCCACTGCGGAAATGAGAATAAGTAATGGAAATGAGATGAGTGTTACCACAATAAGCGTATTCATCGTTGATGATAATTGGCTCATAGTCATTATTCCACGAATCCAGACTTGCTCATCGCCGCCTGCATTGTGGAGAAAATCATATACAATCCATTCTTTATTACCGTCTTTAATGGTTTGTATTTCATCGGATTTAAGCGATATCTTTTTATTAAAGCTTGTTGGACTATTTCCTGCCAGCATCTCGCCTTGTTTACTATAAATGATGATATTTACTCCATCTTCTAAGGGTTCAAAATCATCGTCCATCTTTAATTGTCCATGATTATATTCAATATCTTCCATGCTTTCTTTTACTGTGCTCTTCAATTGATCTTTCATATTAAAAAGCAAAACTTTATCTGAAGAAGTTAAAATAAAAGCTAACACGAGTGCCATAATAATTACAATTAGCCCTGTATACCACAGGGTTACTTTCATTTTAATTGATAGTCTTTTCATGATTCTACTCGCAATACGTAACCAGTTCCTCGTATTGTATGAATTAACTTCGTTTCAAACTGGCTATCAATTTTTTTACGAAGATAGCGGACGTAAACATCAATAATATTCGAGCCACCTTCATAGTCGTAATTCCACACATGTTGTTCAATTTTATCTCGTGTCAGCACAACTTCTTTATTACGAATCATATATTCTAAAATAGCAAATTCTTTACTGGAAAGAGTGATAACTTGGCCTCCTCTTGTTACTTTATGCATATTGCAGTCTACCACTAGGTCAGCGATTTCAAACACATTAGATGTGCTTCCTGTATTTCTTCGCATTAACACTCGAATTCTTGCTAGCAGTTCGTCAAAAGCAAACGGCTTTACTAAATAATCGTCCGCACCTAAGTCGAGTCCTGTTACGCGATCATCAATTGAATCTTTAGCTGTTAGAAGCAAGACAGGGGTTGTATGATTATCCGCGCGTAATCTTTGTAATACTTGTAAACCATCTATTCCGGGAATCATAATGTCAAGCACAATCAAATCGTAGGTAGCCATGTTTATATAATCCAAGGCATCTTCGCCATTCCCACATGCATCGACACTATAATGTTCTACATTTAATCGTTTTACTAATATATTTTGTAAGTCTTGTTCATCTTCGACAATAAGAACTCGCATTACCATTCTCCTTTTCTTCTTATTAATATGTATCACTATAATTCAAAAACATTAAAGAAAGATTAGAAACTATTTAATTATATCATTTTATTTTTTTGTATATTAATCTTCCTTTAATGTTTGTTCAGTAATATAAAGGCAAGGATAAGATGCACATGTAAAGGGAGGAAAAAAGAATGAGAAAGTGGATGTTGATTGGAGCAATGTCTTGTTTATTCTTAACAGCTTGTTCTACTCAAGCTGATAACAATACAGAAGTACAACAACTGAAAGTGGAAAATGATACATTGCAAAAAGAAAGTGCTCAACTACAACAAGAACCACACAAAACAGGGCCTGCTGCGAATGATACGAAGCAAATACAAGATTTTAAAAATGAAGTCACATCTATCGTTGAAAAGGCAAATAATACGAAACCAGTTGGAGCAAAAGAAGAAAACTTAAATACGTACTTAGCAGCAAAAAAAGAAATTGATCAATTAGATGACAATATAGATCTATCTGATAATCAGCTTGAAGCAGATTATCGTGCTGGAACGATAACTGTTGAACAATATGAAACGCAAGAAAGAGAACACGATATACTAGAAGATCAATTAGAGCAAGCAGAAAATGCACTTGAAGCAAGATTCGGAATAGATGATTAATCATGAAGGAGTGGATGAAAATGTTAAAACATAAAAAGAAAATAATTATAAGTGTAATTGCTATTTTAGTAAGTGGTATTGCTATTGTTGGGGGATATTATGGTATGGGTTACAATTATGCAAAAAAGAATGAAAACTACACAGAGAAACAAGTTCGTGAAATTTCTTTATCTCATACAAAAGGAGAAATTATGAATGTGAAAAAAGAATTCGAATTAGAAGATGACAACTTAACACAATCTACATTTGAATATGAAGTGGAAATCAAAACACCTGATAATCTGTTAAATAGTTTAAAAGTTAGTGCTAGAACAGGTACAATAGAAATCAATAGTGAAGATTAAAAAAATATCGCATATTTGAAAAAACTCCTAACAAAATTTGTTAGGAGTTTTTTCATGTTTATACTCTATTATTTTAAAAGGGGGACCGCTACATCGCCATTAAGCTAACAAAATAAAATACCATTTAATATGAAAAAATACGCTATTCTTTCTGAATAATTATAGGAAAGGTATCGGTCCAATCCAAGTGTATATTTGTGACGAGTTGAATTCAAACTTGACCTTAGATTCACAGATTTTTCTTTTTCTCTAATCGTGCGAATTTGATTACGTATAATTACATAACAACTCGTTATTGTAACTTCGTTATCTTGCTGTTACATTCCAAAATGCGTACAACAGCGTGCCTTCAAGGTTATACTGATGCTGGAGGTGATTCAAAGTGACATACGATCGGAAAATGAATTCGAAGAAAACTAATTAACAACTAAATTATTACGGGTAAATTCAAACTGTATATTGATTGGTTTATAAACGAATGTGCAGTATTTTTAGGAAGTTGATCTTTTCATTAGCCAGAAAGCTTTTGAGTCCTAATAGTAAACATCAATTCTTCATTTTGAAACTAAAATTGCTTTTATATTAGGTTTCAAATTTTATGTGGTACAGACATTAGTTGAAAGGTAGGTTTTGCCTGCTCTGACTTATATCGTAAAATTGATAATTTATAAAGATGGATTTAACGGGGGGATAATATGAAAGATAGCAAACATTTTAATTTTCATAAGCTTTGGCTAGGGCAGTCTATAAGTTTGTTAGGTACTCAGTTTACAATAGTAGCTTTGCCACTTTTTGCATTAGAGGTGTTACAAACAAGTGAAGCAAATGCTGCTATGCTTCGTGGGGTTATATTCGTCCCGTACCTAATTTTCGGATTAGTAGCCGGTGCTTTAATAGACATTTTTCGTAGGAAAAATGTCTTGCTAATTTGTAGTATATGTCAAGGAGTATTGTTTTTATCAGTATTCATACTGACTGTAACAAATATTATAACGTTCCCCTTATTGGTATGTATCATGTTTTTAAATGGAATATTCACCACGTTTTACAACATCGCTATTCCTTCTTTCTTACCGGAAATAGTAACAGATAAAGACAACTTAAAAAAAGGAAATGCGCAACTAGCACTTTCGGAGTCTATTTCTATAGTAATTGGTCCTATGCTAGCTGGAATTGTCATTACTCTAGTTGGATTAACAGGCTCATTCACTGTTGACGCAGTAACGTATTTTGTTTGTTTTATGTTTGTATTATTCATTTCAAAGTTTAAACCGCATACAGAAGCTTCTTTAAAAGACGTAAATGTAAAATCCATATACCAAAACATATATGAAGGTTTGATATATTTTAAAAAACACCCTGTATTGGAGCCGATTGTAACTTGTGGTGCTGTTTACGGTTTTTTTAAATACATATTAAATAGCATTTTAGTAATATTCCTTTATAAAGTAATGGGGCTATCTGAAATTGAAATAGGGTTTGTTGTAGGTTCAGCAGCGGTGGGATTTTTAATAGGTAATACGGTTCTCATGAAAAAAAGTCAACAAATTAATAATACAAAAATGCTTATTTATAGCGCTACTGTATCAGTTACCGGTTTGGCTTTTATACCGATAATGGGCTATATGGGAACAGTTTACGGTATAGTAGCCGCAAGTATTATACATGGTATGGGAGAAGGTGTATTTGGCCCTTACGCTGCAACTATACGACAACTTGCCTCACCAAACCACATGCTGGGCCGAGTAAATGCTGTACAGCGCACGCTTAATTGGGGAGCTTGGGCATTGGGAAGTTTTGCTAGTGTATTTTTAATTTCTATATTCGGGCTTCAAACTACGTTATTTATAGGAGGTTTCGGAACAACATTGTGTTTAGTGGCGTTGTTAAGACGAGGCGTATCAAAAGGAACTGACATTGAATATACGAGTTCATTTTAGAGGGGATGATTATGATGCATAAGGTATTAAAAGGAACTGACATAGAAAATAAACCACACATTTTATTTATAGGGGGATGGACAAAACCTATACAAGATGCATTAGACAGTGGGTTTACTGTTTCGTATATAGGGTCTTATGCTAAACACATATATTTTGATGGGGCTATCTTAGAAAAATGTTTCTATAAAAAAGATATAGACACAACAAACAGCCCATTGTCTATATACTATGCTGAAGAATTATTCAAAGAGAAACCTTTTGATGTTGTTGTATCCTTCAACGAAACAGCATTAGATACGGCTTGTATAATTGCAAAGATTTTTAATGTTAAAGGGCCTTCTTACAATGCTAATATGATAACTCGCAATAAAGACATGATGCGTGAAATTCTAGCAGGCAAAGACTTTTCGATAGATTCGACAGTTTGCAATAACATTGAAGACATTAATGAATTTTTGAACAAAAAAGATAGAGTTATAATAAAGCCATCGATCGGGGCAGGTGGTAAAGGGGTATGTAAGCTAGACACGGAAGATGAAGTAGGGGGATTTATAAAAGAAAATGGTATTCAACTACCTGTTTTAGTGGAAGAGTATATTGAAGGTGATATCGTTTATACAGTTGAAACCGTTTCTTATAACAAAAAACATTCTATATTAGCTATATCAGCTGAAGTATTTAAAGAAGATACATTTATAATAAACTATACGATTATGCCGGCACCTATAGATGAATCTCAAAAGCAATTCATTATGGAGAAAGTAATGCTATTTTTGGACGACGTGCAAATGGAAAATGGCATTACTCATACAGAAATAAAGTTAGACAAACAAAATAAGCCAATAATTATAGAATCTCAAGTTAGAATAGGTGGAGGAAACATCTGGAAGATGGTGGAGCTAACAACCGGTATATCTCAATTTGGATACTATTATGATGCGTTAGCTACTGAGACTATAGATGAATTTAGATGTATACCTTCAAAATGTCAAGCTATGTCTTTAAGTCTGATTCCAAAGCCAGGTTGCATAAAAGAAATCAAGTATAAAAAGTTAGCTAACATATCCGAAGTCGTATTAATTGATCTATTAGTAAAAGAGGGCGATACCATACCAACTATTGTAGATAGTACTCAACGCAAGGGAAGTATATTATTTACAGCTAATGATTTAGAACATATGTATGAAGTTGCAGAGAAAATATGTGACAATATAACGTTTGTTTATCAGGATTTATCAGAATGGAAACCTTCTTTTAAAAAATATAAGTAAAAAGAAATGTAGCAAATGACTGGTCCATATAACAAAGGACAATTTAAATCACATGTGTATGTTAATCAACAATTGGATAAGAGTGAGGCCAATGCATTAGCTAAAGCTATATTTTTCGATGAAAATGGCGAGTTTATATAACGAGTCCTGCAATGGTAATTACAATTCGGCTTTTTTGTATTGAAATATGCTTAGCGTGGTTTTTTCTGAAATACTGGCGATACCCCATCAAGCTAATATTTTGATGTCCCCCAAACAAAAAAAATATTTCTTCACAGTTAGTTGTTTATGAGAATAGAGTTCATTTTTTGTGTTTGGATATTCGCTTTTCTTAGCTTGATGGCAATGTGGCTCTACCCCTTATAAAACGTACAAAAATCTTTCAAATAGCTCTAACTTGCACAATGCTTCCCATTAATATAATAAGCTGATTCTGTGAAAACCGTAAATACAACCTCTACTTCTGGAAGTCCAAAATCCATTACATATGTAGTAATGGCCTTGGCAAATCGATCACGAATTTCCTGTCCACGCTCGAACCATTTCACTTCAATAAGAGGAAACGCTTCTATTTCTTCTCCATTGAATACAAACGTAGAACTTGGTAGTTCCAACGTAAAATTATCCGTACCACACTCACAAATCTCTGCGAGCTCTTCAACTAATGGCTTGCTTATGCGTTTTAATTGTTCAGTAGTAATTCCACGAAATACAACATGCGGCATATGAATCCCTCCGTTAAATAGCTTTATATTTGCTCACATCATAACACAATTTATTTTACTGCACTAATATCTATTGGTACATTTCAATGACATTCTTAAGAATGATCATATGTTATTGAAGCAATACATGTATTATAACTATTTAAAACATTTGAGAGCTCGGTAATTGGGTAAATAAAAAAAGCCCTATCATTCTCCCTGTAAGGAGGCATGAGGGGAGGACTCTGTTAGGAAAGGGATAGTGCGCTTATATATTTTAAAAAGAAAAGACACCCTAAGGTGCCTTCCTCCGACTTGATAACCACTTTAATTTTAATAACATTGGATTCGCATCCGAATACTATTTTACTATGTTAAGTAATGTTGGTCATTGAGAAAGTCAAATACGTAGTGTTCATATATAGTGACACCTAGGAGGATGCAAGATGTAATACAGTTTTTTATTTATACAACAACAAAAAAGAATCCTAAAACCGTGCCGGGATAGGAATGTATAAAAAAATGCATAGATCGATAGAACAAAGAAAGGGGGTTCCCTTGTAAGGGGAAGATGCCTCCTTGTCCTTGCTACCGATAATAAAGTGTTATGTAGACAATACTTGTATAGATAGGATATATAGCCCATACCCATCAACTTAAGAAATGTATTGTCCCCCAAAACGAAAAAATGAGTCGAATTCTTATAAATAATTGTAAAAAGGTAAATTTCTCGTAATGGAGATGTCTCAAAATGTTAGCTTGATGGGCATGTGGTGCTACCCCATGCCCATCAACTTAAGAATTTAGAACTCCCCCAAAAAATTATGAGTTTTTTGTTACAAGTTATCACAAAATTTTCGTTTTTTGGGTAGTTTTATTTTCTTAGCTTGATTGCGATGAGCGGTACTCCATAAAGGCCCCTGATACATAATTGATGTTCTGCCATTTGTAGAAAACAATCCACTTATACCATTTTAACAAGAAGAAATATCTCGTCCATGTTGTAATATTGGCTTACGTTAAGCTTGTGAAAAAAACATATTCATGTATAATACAATTGATGTATGATACATTAGCTGTAGGAGGGTGACCTATTTGAAAAGAGAAGATGCCTTAAAACTAAGAACAGATATTAAGAAAATGATTATAATAACTGGGGTTTTTGAATCTCAAAATTTGCCCAATGGACCATTTGAAAAACCTTTACCAACTTCTCAAATGATGGCGTTAGAGGAACTAGAGGTGGAAAAATTAACTGTTTGGCAACTATCCAATAAACTTAGATTAGAGACTTCAACTGTAAGTAGATTGGTAGATAAGTTAGTAAAAAAGGGGCTTATTTATCGTGAAGTAAATGAAAAAAATAGAAGAGAACTTTTTCTGCACCTCACAGAAAAAGGTCACATAACTGTTAATTGCTTAAGAGAGCAATCCATTACATTTTATCAAAGTATTCTCAATAATTTATCAGAATCAGAACAAAAAATAGTTGTGGATGGTTTTGAATTATTTATTGATTCTATTTCTAAGCCTTTTGATTAGAGTGAGGTAAATCATAACATTTGGAGGGTAAAATGAGTTTGGGTTTTGAACGTCCTATTATTGAATTAAAAGAGAAATTTGATGAATTAAAGAAAATTATGAAAGAAAATAATGTAGATTTATCGCCAGAAATTCATGTATTAGAAAAACGTTTAAATAAAATGCAAGATAAAATTTATTCTAATATTACACCTTTTCAACGAGTTCAAATTGCAAGGCTACGTAACCGGCCCACGACATTGGACTATATACCTTTATTGTTTACAAACTTTCTCGAACTTCATGGTGATCGATTATATGGTGATGATAAAGCAATGATAGGTGGTATTGCAAAATTTAAAGGGATGACCGTTACGGTTATTGGTCATCAAAGAGGTAGAAATACAAAGGAAAATATAGAAAGAAATTTTGGAATGGCACATCCAGAAGGTTATAGAAAAGCGCTAAGACTTATGAAACAAGCTGATAAATTTAATCGCCCTATTATTACATTTATTGATACAATAGGCGCCTATCCAGGGAAAGGATCTGAAGAACGTGGAATTTCTGAAGCGATAGCTCGAAATCTATTTGAAATGGCTACACTTAAAGTGCCAATTGTTTGTATTGTAATTGGAGAGGCATCAAGTGGTGGAGCTCTTGGCATTAGTGTCGGTAACCATATCCATATGTTAGAGTATTCATGGTACTCGGTAATTTCGCCAGAAGGAGCAGCATCTATCCTATGGAAGGACGCTAAGTATGCTCCAGAAGCTGCCGAACATATGAAAATTTCAGCAAAAGATTTAAAACATTTAGGAATTATTGATGAAATCATTCCTGAAATTAAAGGTGGAGCACAAAATGATATAAAATCACAGGCAAAAGTGATTGAATCTGTAATCGAATCATCTCTAAAAAAATTAATACTATTATCCTCGGAAGAGCTTATACAACAGCGGTATGAAAAGTATAGACAAATAGAGAATTATAAATGAAAATATTTAAAGTCCGTATTAAATTTCGGAGGATTCTCGCAAAAAAATTCTAAATATTTTGCAAGTAACCTCTTAAACTGGGATATGCTGATACTATTACACTACAAAAGGTGTATGATCGGTATGGAAAAGGAAAATTTGTTCAAATGGAAGCATTATCACATACCCATCAACTTAAGAAATTGATTGTTCCCCAAAACGAAAAAATGAGCTGAATTCTCATAAATAACTGTAAAAAGGTGAAAATTTCGGTATGGGGGTATCTCAAAGGCTTAGGTTGATGGCAATGGGGTGGGCCCCCTTTTAGCAAAACCGGAGTGGAAATGATGAGTATAAACAGTTTTGTGGGATTGATAAAGGACGAATTATTAAAAGAGGTAAGCATTAGAAGTGAGGATGAATTCGAGCCTGTAGTAGTTAAAGATATTCCTAGACTTTGGAAGTGTTTAGGGATGGGTAATTATGCCGCAGTATTTATGCATCAAGAATACAAAGATTGGGTAGTGAAAGTTTACGCGCGAGAAGGAGAAGGAATTGAAAAAGAGTCAGAAGTATACCGAAGAATTGGAAACCATCCTTCTTATTCGAAGCTTATATATAAAGGAGAAAATTTCATAGTATTGAAACGTTTAAAAGAAATTACCTTATACGATGCTATTCATAAGGGCATTAAAATTCCTAAGCAGGTGATCTTTGATATCAATGAAGCTTTAGAGTATGCAAGAGAACAAGGATTAACTCCTTGTGACGTTCACGGGAAAAATGTGATGATGGAAAACGGAAGAGGGTATGTAGTCGATGTATCTGACTTCTTAAAAACAAAAGAAGATAGTAAGTGGAGAGACCTAGAAAAGGCATATTTTACATTTTATTTGCCTTTTATTTATAAATTTCCTTTCCCTATTAAAATACCATATTTTATGTTAAACATTGTTAGACATTCGTATAGAAAATATAAGAAGCTTAAAATGAAATTCAATTTGTAAAAGGACCACATACTTATCTTTAGGTTAGATAGGTGAACCACTAGTAAACAAAAGGACCGTACATTTTAGATATGTCTAATATGTACGGTCCTAATTTTATAACATCATGAAGTAATCAGTAAGCTTTACCTTTCCTTTTTCGCGCAATTACTTATTTTCTTCCTCAAATCCTCTATTCTTTTTCTTGTTTATTTCGCAAGAATTGATGCGTTATTTGAGCTCTGTTTGGTTATACAGTGTGGCTTTACTACTCCGGATTCTATTTGCCACACTCTTGAAGTTAATTATATTTTTCGACGTACTAAATAAAAAGCTAAGGACCCCATAATTACAGGTGCAACGAAGTCAAAGAAATGCGAAAAATTAAAAGGAAAAAGAACAAGAAATGGTATAATTGTATAGAGAACTGCTTGTCCTATAAATACAGGGATTCCAAATTGAAATTCTCTACATCGCTTGATTTTCCTGTATAACACTTCCCCGATTAGACAAGCTATAAGAGCTGGTATACTACCATAAGTGAAGATCGTTTTAATGAATCCTAATACAACGTTCGGGTGAATAAAGCTAGGATGAGAAATATATGAAATCAAGAACCCTCCAAAAATAAAAGCAAACAGACTTGCAGCATAACTAATTACAAATTTTATCAACGTAATCATCCTCACAGTTTTCTAATATTAACTCCATTATATTACATGAAATCCTATTATTGGTAGCGAGAAAAAAGCGGATCCCTACTCTAAAAAGTATCCACTCATCCTTCTATACTTGTTTTATTTTCTTTGCTCTAGCAAACTTCCAAAAAGCTGCAAGTAGTATGAGCAGCGGTATTCCCTGAATAAAGAGAAATCCTCCCAAAAAATAAAGTGCACGACTAACTAGAGGAGGAGCTGTTGCCGACTCACCCGCGAAATAAGCCCCATAATTAGCCGCTACACCTGCATAATCAGCTATCCCACCTATAAGAAAAGCCGCTGGAATTATGATTAAATTTATCCCTAAACAGATCATTATTGAAGATAGGTTTTTAGCCTTAATTTTTGGTGAAACAGACAAGAAAAATAAGAATATTGCAGTGCCGTTTATAAGAAGTAGTGTTATTACAAAAAAATTCCCATAATATCCCTCCATGATTTTAATTGTACCATCAGCAAGGATAACTTTGTATAAATTTGGATGGATAGGGTCTTCATGTGAGGTTAACGTAACGTCTCATTAACAGTAGTCAATGATGCATATAATTTTCGTTTCTGCTTTCTTATCTGATCTAGATAGCGGTGGGGTGAGTCAGAAATTGTGAAACACACTCTTAAGTTATTTAATATGAAAAAATGAAATTCTCCTTCTGTAATTTATTCAAATGACTCAATCTCCGCATCTTTTGAATGCCCTGAAAGTGCTAAACATATGCAAAATAATTAACTATCCCATGCAAGAAAGTTAGGCTAGTTAATCGCATATGTTTTATGGAAGGGGTGTGATTGAACTATGGAACGACCGAATTGGGGAATTGGAGGATTAGTATTTGTTGGCTGTATGTTTCTTGGTGGAGGAGTGGGATCTATGTTAGGTAATGCTCAAACTGGATGGCTCATAGGAATGGGTGTTGGATTTCTTGGGATGGCTTTAACGAGACTGATCAGAAAGTAATATAACGGAGATTCTTAATACCATAAGAGCTCGATACATTACAGTTAGAAGCTTTTTTTTTATATAGGTCTCCATACATAGATAGGATTTTCAAGTCGCAGGATGGCACCTTAGGGTGTATTTTTTATGCTTTCTAAAAATGTCTTACCATATAATAGAATTCATTAGGTTCTGATAATCTTTTTTGTAATAGAATAGATTCATTACCGTTTCAGACCTTTGTATTCATTCATAACCTAATAGTAAAAGGGGGGGATGATGGAAGGTATGGCGTGTAATGATGAATTAATTTGTCAACAGTTTGCAAGAATTATTGGTGGTCAAGAAGGATTTGCCGGTGGAAAATGCGTGGCAACGATAAACCGGGATGAAATAAAGGCAACAATCTTAGGGAAACGTTTTAGGGTAACAAGTTCTTTCTCATTCGAATCAAGAGATCAAAAAACTGGACGGGCATTATGTTTAGGACGGGTAGCGCTCTTACAAAAAGAAGTCAATGGATTTGTTGCTACAATTATTAAACAAGGAATAATCGTTTCGTCTATACACAATGAGTGGTTATGTGATGATCCAAATTTAATCTACGTTAATATTGAAGACGTTGATGATCCGCTAAGCTTCGCAAGGAAAGTTAGAATAGCGTTATGTAATTAATTAACAAGTTTCTTTCGTTAAATGAGATGCTATTACATGCGGATTTTCAGTCGACTTTGGATGAACAGGAAAAAGATTCTATAAAGATTTGAATACTTTTCAAATAAATTAAAATTAAAAACCCGGTTCTTTCGTAAAGGAACCGGGTTTTTGCGTTTTGTTGGTGCTACCACACCTCTATAAAGTTATTAGATACAAGATAATAGATGTTTTTATAATTTGAAAGACGAGGAAAAGAATTTGGAGGGAGTATTGAAAGCATGTTTAAGAAGATGAAATCAATGGAGAAAAGGAACTGGTTTTTAAGTCGGGGCTATGGACCTATCCTCTCGTTCTAATCCACTAAAAGAAGAACTTCCCCATACCCATTAGACTACTAAGCATTCCAATTCCATTCATAGTGCCTTTTCCTACTGTAAGTAAGTTTCCAAGCATTCCTGGCTGGCCGTAACCTCCGTTATTGCCCCATCCCATGGGACTTATCTGTCCTCCCCATCCTGGAGAGTTTCCGAAAATACCCCCGTTATTGGTATTAAATTTAAAAGCCTTAGCTGGCGGCGATAGTAAAGCGGCAAGATGTCCTTGTGCAAACATCCCTGTATGATTGAATGGTTGGGCCCAGGGGGTGGGAGGTTTTTGATAATTAAAACCTGCATGGCCTGGTAATGGAGTCCAATTAGCAGGATGTCCTTGGGGCATCATCCCTGCATAATGGATTGGTTGAACCAAAGAGAAGGGAGGGGGCTCGGGATTGAAAGTCGTATAATTGGCTGGTGAATCCCAACCAACTGGATAGAAGCGACAACTCCAATTCTCAGAAATCTTCAAACCACTCATTTCGTTAGCTTTAGTTATTTGGGGCTGTGAATATAATGATGACATTGAATTTTGGGTATTATATTGTTCCTCGTTTCCCTTTGAATTCACATACCAATATGGGTGCATAAGCTTATTCCCCTTACTTTAAAAATGTAATGTTAGATTTAGCCTATGTAATATTCCTTTTTATGGATGGTTACATAACTAGATTTCCAAGCCTGTATTTTAAGGAATGGGTGTGTGGTCTTGTTGATGTATCCCGCAATTTGTGGGCCATAAGACATCACCACCTCAAAATTCAGTGAAAGCGGCTGCCTGTAAAAGCACCACTGATTAAAGTTTCCCTTTATTTTCGAAGGGTATTTTCATTTGCTCCTTTTGTTTATTTCAGCCTAATGTAATTTCGGTTAATAAACGTGTTTACATATTCATTCAAAATCTTAAGTAGAATTGCTAAAAAGAGAATATCCATTCGAAGAGTTTGGCAAAATACTGCAAGGGTAATATATTCTCGTGCAAATATGCAAACGAGTTAAATTAATCAATGGAATTGATAATGAAGGGGCAAATAAATATATGAGTGAAACGTTACATAAAAGAAAACCACCATATGTAATGCTTGTAATCCTTTTTATTGGGGCATTTGTTTCATTTCTAAATAACTCACTTTTAAATGTAGCCTTGCCATCAATAATGAAGGATTTAGACATTAAAGATTATTCAACGATTCAGTGGCTTTCTACAGGGTATATGCTTGTAAGTGGTATATTAATTCCGGCATCAGCATTTTTAATAACCCGCTTCTCCAATAGGAGCTTATTTATTACATCTATGTTGATTTTTATTCTTGGTACGGCCTTAGCGGCTTTAGCACCAAACTTTAGTTTATTACTTACTGGCCGGATGGTTCAAGCAGCAGGTTCTTCAGTCATGGGGCCTTTGTTAATGAATATTATGCTAGTAAGCTTTCCAAGAGAAAAAAGGGGAACAGCGATGGGGATTTTTGGATTAGTTATGATTACAGCTCCAGCAATTGGACCGACACTATCGGGTTATATTGTAGAGTATTATGACTGGCGTTTGCTTTTTGAGATGATTTTACCGTTAGCAATCATTAGCTTACTGTTAGGGGTTTGGAAATCGGAGAATGTCATGAGGCAAAATAAAAATGCAAAACTTGATTATCTCTCATTACTATTATCTTCTGTCGGTTTTGGCGGTTTGTTATATGGATTCAGTTCTGCAAGCTCCGACGGTTGGACGAATAAAGTTGTTTTAACAACCTTAATCATAGGCGCTATTGCCCTAATTACTTTCATTATCCGTCAATTAAAAATGAATGAACCGTTATTGGATTTACGTGTTTACAAGTACCCAATGTTCGCACTTGCGTCTGTAATTGCGATTGTTAATGCAGTGGCCATGTTTTCGGGTATGATTTTAACCCCAGCTTATGTACAAAACGTCCGCGGTATTTCACCGCTAAGCTCTGGGCTGATGATGCTTCCAGGTGCGGTAATAATGGGGATTATGTCACCAATTACAGGTAAACTATTTGATAAATATGGCCCTCGTATTCTTGGTATAGTAGGACTTTCCATTACAGCCGTTTCAACTTATATGCTAGCAAACCTGCAACTCGACTCTAGTCACACACATATTATTCTTATTTACACGCTGCGGATGTTTGGGATGGCGATGGTGATGATGCCACTTATGACAAATGGCCTTAATCAATTGCCAACTCGCTTAAATCCGCATGGTACAGCTGTTAATAATACAGCTCAACAAGTATCCGGTTCAATTGGTACTGCTATTCTTGTTACGATTATGAATTCGGTAACAAAAACAAAAGCTGAAAGTCTAATGGCTGATGTAGATCCAACAACCTTCACAGAAGCTACGAAGGCAATGTTAACTCAGAAGGCTTTATTATCTGGAATTCAATATTCATTCTATGTAGCGCTTGGCATGAATATTGTTGCACTACTATTAGTTTTTTTCGTTAAACGTGTAGATACAAGCGCGGAAGCTGTCGAGAGGTTAAATCGGTAGAGTAAAATAAACCTTTAGATCATGACTCCTATAAGTTTTTACTGTTTAGTTAGACTATGAAGAAATGCGAATTTCTGCTGCTAAGGCGCTGGTATTTAAATCTGGAAAAGAACCAGTGAAATAATTATATATAGTAAAAAGGATCTGATATTCATATCAGATCTTTTTTCATTAGCAACACAGTATACTTACTTATCGTATTTGTTTGAATTGACATTAGAAACTACTGGTTTTCCCAATACTACAATCTTTAGCTCTCAATTTCTGATAAACATTATCATAATACACTTCATTTTAATTTAGTATTTTTTCTGCAAGTTATAAATGTAATAGCAACAAACAACTTAGAATAACAACCTGATAAGCAATATCATAATCGTGAATAGTTAGGGAAAAGATAAAATAAGGTAATCAATTACATATCTTTATCCCAGGCGATTCATTGCTATCTTCTTTTTATTGAATGGGATATTTTATTTTATGCTTTTTTGAAAGGGTGTTTTTAATGGATAAAAAAGTATCTGCCATTCCTCAACCGAAAACATATGGATTGCTGGGGAATCTCCCATTAATCGATAAAGATAAACCGACCCTATCCTTTATCAAGATAGCGGAAGAGTATGGTCCCATTTTTCAAATTCAAACTTTAAGTGATACCATCATTGTCGTTTCTGGGCATGAACTGGTAGCAGAAGTCTGTGATGAAACAAGATTTGATAAAAGTATAGAGGGTGCTTTAGCGAAAGTTCGCGCCTTTGCTGGAGACGGATTATTTACAAGCGAGACTCATGAGCCTAACTGGAAAAAAGCTCATAATATTTTGATGCCTACATTCAGCCAACGAGCAATGAAAGATTATCATGCTATGATGGTCGATCTTGCCGTACAACTCGTTCAAAAATGGGCACGGCTTAATCCGAATGAAAGCGTAGATGTACCGGAGGATATGACTCGCCTTACATTGGATACAATTGGTCTATGTGGTTTTAATTATCGATTTAATAGCTTTTATCGTGAGACCCCTCATCCTTTTATTACTAGCATGAGCCGTGCTCTAGATGAGGCGATGCACCAATTACAGCGGCTGGATATAGAAGACAAACTCATGTGGAGAACGAAACGTCAATTTCAGCATGATATTCAATCTATGTTTTCCTTAGTGGATAATATTATTGCTGAACGTAAAAGTAGTGGAAATCAGGAAGAAAATGATTTACTTTCCCGTATGTTAAATGTGCAGGATCCGGAAACTGGTGAAAAATTAGATGATGAAAATATTCGTTTCCAAATTATCACTTTTTTAATAGCTGGGCATGAAACAACAAGTGGATTATTATCTTTTGCAATCTATTTTTTATTAAAGAATCCGGATAAATTGAAAAAAGCCTATGAAGAAGTAGATCGGGTTTTGACAGATCCTACTCCAACATACCAACAAGTTATGAAACTTAAGTATATACGGATGATTTTAAATGAATCGCTACGTCTATGGCCTACTGCTCCAGCATTCAGTCTCTATGCAAAAGAAGATACAGTGATTGGTGGGAAATATCCAATTAAGAAAGGAGAAGATCGTATTTCTGTTCTTATTCCACAGTTACATAGGGATAAAGACGCGTGGGGAGACAATGTGGAAGAATTCCAACCTGAACGATTTGAAGATCTGGATAAGGTTCCTCATCATGCTTATAAGCCATTTGGAAATGGTCAACGGGCATGTATCGGTATGCAGTTTGCACTTCATGAAGCTACACTTGTAATGGGAATGCTTCTTCAACATTTTGAATTCATTGATTATCAAGACTATCAGCTGGATGTAAAACAAACATTAACGTTAAAGCCTGGTGATTTTAAAATTAGGATTCTACCCCGAAATCAAACTATTAGCCATACTACTGTTCTTGCGCCTATAGAGGAGAAACTGAAAAACCATGAAACCAAGCAGCAAGTTCAGAAGACTCCTTCTATTATTGGGGCCGATAATCTTTCGCTTCTTGTTCTATATGGATCGGATACAGGGGTAGCAGAAGGTATTGCCAGAGAACTAGCAGATACAGCTAGTTTAGAAGGTGTTCAAACGGAAGTGGTAGCTCTTAACGATCGAATTGGAAGTCTGCCAAAAGAAGGGGCGGTTCTTATTGTAACTTCTTCTTATAATGGAAAACCACCAAGTAATGCAGGGCAGTTTGTGCAATGGTTGGAAGAATTAAAACCGGATGAGCTAAAAGGTGTTCAATACGCAGTTTTTGGTTGTGGAGATCATAATTGGGCTAGTACTTATCAGCGAATTCCAAGATACATTGATGAGCAAATGGCTCAAAAAGGAGCAACAAGATTTTCTACACGTGGAGAAGCGGATGCAAGTGGTGATTTCGAGGAACAGCTCGAGCAATGGAAACAAAGTATGTGGTCTGATGCGATGAAGGCATTTGGATTGGAACTTAACAAAAACATTGAGAGAGAACGCAGTACATTAAGTTTACAATTTGTTAGTCGTCTTGGAGGATCTCCTCTGGCGCGAACATATGAAGCAGTTTATGCGTCTATACTAGAAAATCGTGAACTTCAATCATCTAGCAGTGAAAGAAGCACGCGACATATTGAGATATCCTTGC
This sequence comes from Bacillus sp. AY18-3, assembly GCF_008042305.1. Classification (NCBI taxonomy): domain Bacteria; kingdom Bacillati; phylum Bacillota; class Bacilli; order Caryophanales; family Bacillaceae; genus Bacillus; species Bacillus sp. AY18-3. The sequence goes on from NZ_QKQR01000035.1 coordinate 111,992, forward strand.
CAGAAGGCGCTACGTATCAAGAAGGTGACCACCTTGGTGTGCTGCCAATTAATAGTGAGAAAAATGTCAACCGAATTTTAAAACGCTTTGGATTAAATGGGAAGGATCAAGTCATACTGAGTGCAAGTGGACGAAGTGTAAATCACATACCTTTAGACAGTCCTGTTAGTTTATTTGACCTTCTTAGTTATAGTGTAGAAGTGCAAGAAGCAGCCACTCGAGCACAAATACGAGAAATGGTGACATTCACAGCATGCCCTCCTCATAAAAAGGAATTGGAATCATTATTGGAAGAGGGAGTTTATCATGAACAAATATTAAAGAAACGTATGTCAATGTTGGATCTTCTTGAAAAGTATGAGGCTTGTGAAATCCGATTTGAACGCTTTTTAGAACTTCTTCCTGCGCTCAAACCGCGTTACTATTCTATTTCAAGCTCTCCACTCGTTGCACAGGATCGTCTGAGCATTACGGTTGGGGTTGTTAATGCACCTGCATGGAGTGGGGTAGGGACATATGAAGGAGTCGCTTCTAATTATTTAGCTCAGCGTCATAATAAAGATGAGATTATCTGTTTCATTCGAACGCCACAATCGAACTTTCAATTACCTGAAAATCCAGAAACGCCAATTATCATGGTTGGACCAGGTACTGGAATTGCACCATTCCGTGGATTCTTGCAAGCGCGTCGTGTTCAAAAGCAAAAAGGTATTAACTTAGGACAAGCACATCTATATTTTGGTTGTCGTCATCCTGAAAAGGATTATCTCTATCGTACAGAACTAGAAAATGATGAAAGAGATGGATTAATCTCGTTACACACAGCTTTTTCTCGCTTAGAAGGACATCCTAAAACATATGTACAGCATTTAATAAAACAAGATAGAATCAATTTAATTTCGTTATTAGATAATGGGGCGCATCTTTATATATGTGGTGATGGAAGTAAAATGGCTCCTGACGTAGAAGACACCCTTTGTCAAGCATATCAAGAAATTCATGAAGTCAGTGAACAAGAAGCAAGGAATTGGCTGGATCGTGTGCAAGATGAAGGGCGATATGGAAAAGATGTTTGGGCTGGAATCTAAATTCTTCTTAATTAGATAAGTACTATTTCATTCACGAACTTCTTTCGACTAAGTATAATTTTAAACAAAATAAACTGATTTATAAAAACCCTGTATTTTTTATTGAATATGGGGTTTTCTTATTTTTAAATAAAAGGGATGTATATGTTGATTCAAAATCCAATAATCTTTATGCTTTATATACACAACATGGTAGATTTGACTTAATAAAAAGGGGAACCATCAGGGAGAAGTAGACTTTAATTTAAACTCAACAAAATCTTCACACAAATCTGGGGGATATGATTTGAAAATGGGTTAAGAAAGGATTCATTTATGAATGAGTAAGTAAGAAAAGCAATCCAACATTTTTATGTAAATGGGGCTGTAAATGAATATTTACTTAGGTGTGAAAATGAAATTGAATTACCTAAAGAATTAACTGTATTTATTCATAATGCAGACATTCAAACAATGCCTGTCAACATTGATGATATTTGGCCAGCAGAAAAATATGTATTCGATTTTAAACCATATAAGAATGAAGTTAATAGTAAACGAAATTAAGAATAGTTAAGAAAAAGCTATTTCCACTCTTAATTGACACAATTTTCGAAATACACAAATGTTAATATTTGTTATATGATATATTTGTCAAAGTACTGTTCCTGTAGTTTCTATAATGTACTGTTCCTGTAGTTTCTATTGAATCTGTAAGATAGTTTGTTTGTCTCATATATTCACCTTAAACTAAAAAGAACTTGCAGAGATTCCTACAAGTTCTTTTTAGTTTAAGGGTTGAATGTGGATTTGAAATAAAGAGACGATTTTTTGAGAGGAGAAAAGTAAATGTTTATAAGAGCAGAAAGATTATTAATACGAAATTTTGAGTTCAAAGATTGGCAAGCTGTCCATGAGTATACATCAGATAGCAATGTTATGAAATACATACCCGAAGGAGTTTTTACTGAAGAAGATACAAGAAACTTTGTAAATAGAAATATGGGTGAAAATGCAGAGAACTTTCCTGTGATACTGGTAGATGAAAATATTCTGATTGGTCATATTGTTTTTCATAAATATTTTGGTGAGCATACTTATGAGATTGGGTGGGTATTCAATCCTAAATATTTCAATAAAGGATATGCTTCTGAAGCAGCACAAGCTACATTAAAATATGGGTTTAAGGAAATGAAATTACATAGAATTATAGCTACATGTCAGCCACAAAATACCCCGTCATATCGAGTGATGGAGAAAATTGGAATGAGAAGAGAAGGATATTTCAGGAAGTGTATACCCCATGGAAATGAATGGTGGGATGAATATTATTACGCTATTTTAGAAGAAGAGTAGTGTCTCAGAACGCATTGTTCAAATCCCGTTTCATAAACTGATTGCAGCGATTGAGAATAAATGTATAAAAGAAGGTATACGATTTTTAAAACAAGAAGAAAGCTATACTTCAAAAGCTAGTTTTCTTGATAAAGATCCGGTTCCAGTTTGGACTAAGGATGATAAGACGTATTATCACTTTAGTGGCAAACGAATGACTCGTGGTCTGTACCAAAGTAAAGCAGGAACATGTATCCATGCTGATATTAATGGTGCGCTGAATACATTGCAAAAATCAAGAGTTGTAGAATTGGATGACAATCTCACAGTGAAAACGCCGATTCTATTAGAAGTGCAAAAACGTAAGGCTGTTGCTTCGCGCATAGCTTAGTGGGTGCGTCAACCATCCATGTGTACTCGACTTGTCGGGGCTTGTAGCACACGCCGGATTCATCTGAGTGGTGGCTTCTTCCATAAGGAAGAATTGCTCTTTTTCGAAAGGGTGGTGCAAGTGGGAAAACAATAGTTCGTTGCCAGTACCAACCAAAAACATACTTGGGGTGCTACCATAAGGTGGCATGAATGCTAGAGCGTCAACTGTCTAGCGATAGATGAAAAGACCTAGCGTTCTAACTCAAGCCCCCACTGAAACGTGTCACCTCAGTGGAGGTAGTTGACCATAGAACTGTTGCCACATTAATAAATACTTTAATTGAACATGGGCTTTCGCTGGATAAAATAATCGAACCACAATCAAATTTGGCAGGGATAGAGAAAATGCCAGATTTAATAAACGAATCGCGAAGTCCATCTTTTATTATAATCAAGTCAAAAAAAATAATATTTAAAAATATCTACCGCAATCTGGGAGCTTTTATTGAATTATGAAAACAGCCGTTAAACTGTATGCATTCGAATTGAAAATATTGAACTTAGGAGTGAGTGAAAATGGCATATTTATTACAAGTTGATTTCCCGTTTGAAGGTCCTTTTGGTGAAGAAATGGAAAAAGCATTTTGGGATTTAGCAAAAAGTATTAATGAAGAAGAAGGATTCCATTGGAAAATATGGACGGAGAATCAAGAAACGAAAGAAGCTGGAGGCATTTATGTATTTGAAAAAAAACAAGATGCTGAAAAATATGGAGAAATGCACAAAAACAGACTTCAAACATTTGGTGTTAAAGATATTAGAGTAAGAATTTTTACCATCAATGAAAAGTTAACGAAACTGAATCGTGGTTATAGTAAATAATAAGGAGAATTCAAAAAAAGAAGGGGATAATCTCTTCTTTTTTTGAATTCTTCTTTACTAGGATTTCTAGAAATTTGAACTGTTGTTGTGAATGAATTTAAAGCTGCTGAAACAAAATAGACCCACTTGAGCAAAAAAACTTGCAAAACTAAAAAAAGAGATGTATATTAATTGACGCATCAATCATTGATATATCAACTGTTTTCAGTTAGAAAGAATTGGTGAGAAGTTTGAAGAATGCGTTGGTATTAGTCAATCTCGATTGGAATTGCTCGCTATGTACCAACTATGCTTCTATCTATCGATCAAGCAGCCGACGAAGGGAATCGTTTCCTAGTTGATAGAATTCACAGTTGAAATAATATAGAACTGATATTAAGGAGAGAGGGGGTAGAATGGTATGGAAATAATCGCAGCTATTTTAGTCGGGATTGTAGCATTAGAACATTTGTTTATCATGATCCTCGAAATGTTTTTTATTAATTCAAAAGTAGCGAAACGTGCTTTCAAATTACCGAAGCATTTAGAAGGAGATAAAAACGTAGCTGTTATGTTTGCAAACCAAGGGTTATATAATGGATTTTTAGCCGCTGGTCTCATTTGGGGACTTATAATTGGGTTTAACCCAATTGGTTATATGGTTCAATTATTTTTCGTGATTTGTGTGGTGATCGCAGCTATTTTTGGAGGTTTCACATCTAATAAATCAATTATTGTGAAACAAGGACTTCCAGCTATTTTAGCATTGGTCGCTCTTTTATCTATGATGTAGAAACAAAGTTTTTCAATAAAAGAAACAATCTTTCCTAAAAATGACTTTGCATACTCTTAACTTTCTAGGTATGTGGCGCTACCTCAGTAAGAAAAGAAATAGGAAAAACACCCTATTACATTTTATTAATATAATAAAATGTAATGACTAGATCCAAAATAATGATAATAATGAGAAGTAACAAGTGTATAAATGCATCAGTTTTACTGTGTAATAAAGACTTTATAAAGAACTCCCATTCTGTTTCATAGGGGGACTCTATCCAATTCCGTTGCAGACCTAACACCATTCCATTTATGAAATAGACAATGCTTAATAGAATTCTTCCAACAAATACGGCAACTACTTTTAAATTCCAATGCTTTATCTTGATTACATAAAGGATTGGAAAGAGTATAAGGATCCAAAAAATAATAATATAGATTGTATTAATCATTCTCTGCTCCTAACAAAATGATTGTTTTTTAATATAGGTGAGTTTTCGGATTGAAGATATGTTTCCTTGTTACTATTTAAAAACAAGGGCCGGAATTCCGGCTCTTTTTCTATCCCGCAAAATAAAGGTTTACTTTATCTCTCCGTCTCAAAAAACTCAATCCATTCTCCATCAGGACCAGCGAAGAATATGTAACGTGTTCCATCTGGTAATGTTTCAATTTCTTCTCCTAGTAAAAAGGTTACTCTGTGTTTCTGTAGTCTTTCGATTTCATCTTCTAATGAATCCACTTTAAAGCAAATGTGATGTACTTTTCCTTCTGCCGGAAGAGAAGAGTTGTAGCCTTCAATTAATTCGAGTATCGTTTCCTTCGATTCTTCCACACCTAAAAAAGCGAGTTTTAAGTCGGGATTCGGGTGACCCATACGTTTAATGAGCTGTAAGCCAACTACTTCTTCATAAAATGAAATAGATGCTTCTAAGTTTGCGACCATAAGACCGACGTGTTCAATTCTTCTAACTGGCATGTAGATCCCTTCTTTCTGAAAAATATATACAATATGTTATTGAAAATTAAGAAAATAAGCAAGATAAAAACCTTACAAATTTTAGCGTGTTATATGGTATAGTGAGAAAGTATGTTTGGGGAGAAGGAAGGAGATTATACGATGAATACACCTACTCAAACTCCTTCATTATCGGCAACGATGAAAGAGTGGCATTATGCATTAGCGTATGAAATTAAACATTGGAAAACGATAGGTGGTAGTAAAATTTCTATCATGAACGGTCGTTTTTTATATACAGATTATGAAAGTACAGTATACGTATTTCAGCTCATATCGGAAGTAAGCTTACCGGAAGGTTCACCAATTCGAATTGAGTTTGATGGTGAGGAAGCGACAGGAGAAGTATTATCTGTACATGGATTAGAAATAGAACTGAAATTAAATGATTATATACAAGGTGAAATACGAGAAGCTGTTTTATACAGTGAACCGTGGCAATTGTTAGAGCAACTACAAGAGCGATTGAAAGAGGCACATAAAGATAAGTTAAAACGTAATCGTATAAAGCGTCTTGTTGATGGGACGAGCAGTCCGAAACATATTGAGAAGATGAAAAATCCGAAAAATGAATTGGCATATCGTTCATTTTACAATCCGACAACGTACGTGTGGGGACCCCCTGGAACAGGGAAGTCTTACAATTTATCACGTATTATTTCGGCGCATTATCAAAAAGGAAAATCGGTACTTGTATTAGCTCATAGTAATGCGGCAGTAGACGTATTAATGAGTGAAGTAACGAAGCAAATTGAGAAGAAAAAGAAATGGACACCTGGTGAAATTGTTCGTTACGGTTATAGTCAACATGAACATATAAGAAATCATGAAACATTACTTACGTCGAAGTTAGTTGAAACGACGAACGGATCATGGGGAGAGGAAAGACTCTATTTAGAGGAAACACGACAAGATCTTCGTGAAAAGATTTTATCATATAAAGCGACTTCTGCTGATAAGAAGCGTATACAAGAGATTGAAAGTGATCTTCGAAAGCAAAAAGCGAAAATTAAAGAAGTAGAAAAAGAATATATTGAAAATGCAAAAGTAATCGGCGCAACTTTATCGAAATGTGCCATTGATTCACTTATTTATGAGCGTACATTTGATTTAGTTGTCGTAGATGAAGTGAGTATGGCATATGTTCCGCAAATTGCATTAGCAGCTTCACTTGGAAAACGTATCGTCGTTTGTGGGGACTTTTTACAGTTACCTCCAATTGCGATGGCGAACCATGAACTCGTTCGAAAATGGCTTGGGGAAGATATGTTTTACCATGCTGGGATTGTTGATTCTGTCAATAAATCAGAAGCACATCCGAACCTATTTATGTTGCAGGAACAAAGGCGTATGCATGCGGATATATCGAAGTTTACAAACTCATTTATTTATAAAAATAGAGTATACGACCATCCGTCTGTTTCAGAGCGTAAAGAACTTGCGCGATTGCAACCGTTCGCAAATGAGGCAAGTGTTTTATTTGATACGAGCTTAATGGGAGCCTTTTCGTTAAAGGACGCTGCTTCTGGTTCTCGATTTAACATTATGTCTGGTTTAGTAGCGATGCAAATGATATTAATCGGACTGTTAGATGGTGTTCAATCGATCGGTGTTGTTACACCTTACAGGGCGCAATCCCGCTTTTTATCAACGTGTATTAGAGAAATGTTGCAGAGAACGAAATATCAAAACATACCAGTTTTAGCGGCGACGGTTCATAAGTTTCAAGGTTCTGAAAGAGATATGATGATATTTGATACGGTTGATAGTTATCCGCAAGAACGACCTGGCGTGTTATTCTTTGACCATAAAAATCATCGCCTCGTCAACGTTGCAGTGACAAGGGCGAGAGGGAAGTTCATTCAATTATCAGATTGTCATTATATGCGTAAAAACCTTTCGAGAAAACAAGCGTTATCACAATTAACAGCTCATATAGAACGTCACGGAGATGTGTATAATCGTACGACATCAAGACAATTGTGGGAGCGGAAAATTTCGAAACGTTTACGCTGGTTTATGGAAATGAATCTTGAAGAGCCGAAAGGGTTATTGAAAGATATTTTAGCCGCAAAACGAAAAATTATTATTTCACTTCCAAGTACAAAGCAAGTGGATAGGCGAGTCTGGCAAGCGTTAATGCGTACAAATGCGCAAATAACAGTGTATAGTGATGGACCAGTTCCGTTAAAAAATGTAAAGTTACAAAGACAAAATACAGCATTCCCGTTTATCGTAATCGATGATGAAATCTTTTGGGCAGGAGCACCGCTCACATCTCAAATGATGTTTGAAGGTAGTATGGAATTTCCGTACGTATGTGCAAGATTACAAGCACCGGAAACAATTGGTGTGTTAAAAGGATTTTTAGATATTCGGTAAATTCGGATAGGAATTCCTTGACTTTTAATTGGAATGAACATAGAATGAATATAATTTAATATAATCTTATGAAAATTCTTATCACGAGAGGTTGAGGGACTGGCCCTATGACACCTCGGCAGCGGATTCTTTTATGAATACTGTGCCAATTCCAGCAAGGTAACTTGAAAGATAAGAAAGAAGCTCATTTTGACTGTAAATGCAGAAGCCTCTTTCTATCTTTTAGAAAGAGGCTTTTTTATGTGAAAATATAAGGGGGAAGAGAAATGGGAGCGACTGGAGTAACGTCACAAAGAAAAACAATTGAAGAGAGTATAGAAAGAAATAAGGAAAAGTACATAGAAACAAGTCACGATATTCATGCGAATCCGGAGATTGGTAACCAAGAGTTTTACGCATCAAGAACGTTAAGTTTATTACTAGGTAGTGCAGGGTTTCAGCTGCAGCACAATATAGCTGGACATGAAACAGGTTTTATCGCGCGAAAAAGTTCAGGAAAACAAGGGCCAGTTATCGCATTTTTAGCTGAGTATGACGCTTTACCAGGACTTGGTCATGCGTGTGGTCACAATTTAATTGGCACAATTAGCGTTGCGGCCGCGATCGCATTATCAGAAACGCTTGAAGAAATTGGCGGAGAAGTTGTCGTGTTTGGTACTCCAGCTGAAGAAGGAGGACCAAATGGTAGTGCGAAAGCAAGTTATGTAAAAGCGGGGTTATTTAAAGATATTGATGCGGCACTTATGATTCATCCGAGCGGAAAAACAGCGCCAACGAGCCCTTCACTAGCAGTCGATCCACTTGATTTTCATTTTTACGGAAAAACAGCTCACGCCGCAGCTTCACCTGAAGAAGGGATTAACGCATTAGATGCGATAATTCAACTTTATAACGGTATTAACGCACTTCGCCAACAACTTCCATCAGATGTGAAAATTCATGGCGTTATTACCGAGGGCGGAAAAGCACCTAATATTATTCCTGATTACGCATCAGCAAGGTTCTTCATCCGTGCAGCAACGCGAAAAAGATGTGCAGAAGTAACAGAAAAAGTAAAAAATATCGCACAAGGAGCAGCGTTAGCAACAGGCGCAAAAGTGAAAATCCATCAATTCCAAAACGAAATCGATGAACTACTCGTAACAAAAACATATAATGACGTCGTAGCCGAAGAACTAGAATTACAAGGTGAAGACGTAAATCGGAAAGAAAGATTTGGCATCGGCTCAACAGACGCAGGAAACGTAAGTCAAGTCGTACCAACAATTCATCCGTACATTAAAATCGGTCCAGATGACTTAATTGCGCATACGAATGAATTTAGAGAAGCAGCACGTTCAGAACTTGGAGATAAAGCGTTAATTACATCCGCAAAAGCACTAGCGAATACGGCGTATCGATTAATTACGGAAGAAGGGCTGTTAGAGAAGGTGAAGGAGGAGTTTAGAGAGGCGCAGAGGAATCAGGGGTAAGGGTACTCTATTAGAAGAGGAATCTAATTAATAAGTAGAGATACAAAAAAGAACATTGAAATATCAATGTTCTTTTTTGTTTACTAATCATTGATTTTGTTGGTTTTTCTCATAAAAGAAAAACTTTTACTGTTAGCGGGGGATAATACGTATCTCTTTATCAGAACGACAATTTCTCCTCAAACTCACTCTTTAAAACAATTAAAGGAGACGATAATCCAAATTGCAAATGTAGCGAGAGAATCCATCGAATCGCTCATGACCTTCATCATATAATTAAACTCCCCGCTAATTCGATATAAATCAGTTACTTCGGGAGCGGCATTACAACATTGGATGAAATCAGAGCATTGACTCGTTTTAAACATGATGAATGCTTGAATGTTCTTATTAATTTTAGAAGGCTCAAATTTCGTTCGGTAAGCTGCGATAACTCCTTGATCTTCAAGTTTGTTAATGCGCTCTTTTACAGCAGACTGCGTCATGGATATAATACGTCCTATTTCTGAAACAGAAATTCTCGCATTTTCATACAACAAGTTCATAATTTTATGATCGATTTCATCCAGTTTTACTGCGTTTTGCATTGTGTAGCCTCCTTGCTTTATTTTCTAAAGTGAATCGTAAAGTTGCAAAAGTTTCTACATGAATCTACACTCTAGAAAACAGGATTTAGGGGAATCAGACATGAGATATTTTAAAGGAAAACAATTCAAGTAAGATGTTATTTTAGTAGTTGTCGGCTACTACTGCCGTTTTTCTTTCGGTTATCGTGATGTATCTGAAATCCTGAAAGAACGTGGTATTTCAGTGGAAACAACAACCATCATGCGATGGAGTCATAAATATGGCAATCCCATCTATCGAATTTGGAAAGTAAAAAATAAATCTGCACGCTTATGAAACCATTCATACCCTATATAAACAAAGGCGAAGTCTTCAAAGAGACTCCGCCTTTTCAACGTACAATGAACTTCAACAATTACTAGCTATTTCCTAAACATTGTTCTGCATTTACCAACCTGTTTATGCTTTTTTCAAACTTTGCAACAGAACCAGTTTAACCATCATCATGTTCATGGTACTTTAGGTTATTTAAGTTCAGTTGAGTTCAGAAAACGAGCCCTTAAAAAAGCAGTCTGAATTTGTGTTGACAATTACACCTCCATCAATACTATCAAAAGAACCTTTATACTGTTACAGCTTGAGAAATCCATTGAGCAGTTAGTTCAGGAGATTCAACAGGAAACTGATGACCGTACTGAATACGTGTAATATCCAAGTGTTCAAACTGCTTTGGGACATGATGATTCTTGTCCAAAGCTCCCCATAGTATCTTAATTTTCCTCTTATCCCATGTCTCGGGATTTAACTGGATGGATTTTGATATAGTTAAGCAAGACATGACCGTAGCGTTAGTTTTGCGTATACGGGGGGATTTTAAATCACGGACTACAGAATGAGCGTAATTACTCAATAATTGACTCGATGTTCTGAAGCTATTGGTTTGAATTAGCTCTTTTTCCAAACAGGCGGGCTCCATATATTTTAGAACGAAACTTGTAATACGTCGAAATCTATATTTAGGTTGGATAGGATGCAGTACTGGCTGCAATAAAATGAGTTGTTTGATCAGTGAGGGCAGCCGTTCCATCACTTGAGCCGCAATCAATCCGCCAAATGAATGCCCCACTAATATAACGGGTCTGTTCAACTCAGTGATCATAGTGGAAATGCTCTCTACATAGCCTTCTATCACAGAAGGATTATGGTGATAAGGGGTACGCCCAAATCCAGGTAAATCTACGAACCAAGTATTTAAACCGCTTAAAAATTGTGAGAGGGGCAAAAGGGCATCGGCATTGCTGAACGTCCCATGAAGAAAAATAATAGGTGTTTCATTCCTATCTTTCTCTAGCGAAACTAAGTTAGCCCTTCTTCGTTGACTAAAATCTTTCTGCTCATTTTGATTCAGGCCTAAATGATTTAACCGATAATCCAAATCACTAATGATAAAAGGGAGCGTGGACGGAACTACGAATGAATTTCTGCCGTTCCTTTGTTCTATTTCTAATTTACTGTAAACAGGGAATTCCGACTTAACAAGAAAACTCATGGATTCTTTAGGAATACCAAGCATCTTATCAGCACCCATTCTAAGCACAGTTTTCAATAACGGAAGCGGTATAGTTCCTAACGGCTTTGTTGTCTGCAATTCGTGTGCCATGAGTTTGATGAAAGTTCGGATCGACGGACTTTCTTGCTTAGAATCTAAAAGATAGTAGGTATTGCTTGATAACCCTTCTGTGTTAACAAGTTTTGAAATAAACGAAGCCACATGGTCAATATGAACCATTGGTAACCAATAATCGTCGCCGCCTGGAACAAGCGGCATAAGATTTCGCCTTACGGCATCGACTAAGATACTAAGGCCTCCAATCTGTTCTGTTTTTCCTGAGAAGGAGTCTCCGACGATTACACTAGGATTAACAGTAGATAAGGGAATGCTCATGTTATGAAGAGATTTTCGTATATAAGAGTCGGCTAAAAACTTCATTTTTTCATAAGGTGGTTGATTGTCCAGCAAATGATCTAGATCCAACAATGCATTTTGTTCATGATAGGGACTCATAAAGCCTGCGACATGGATAAAATGCTTTAATTCTTTTTCAGCGTGGATATCCTGTGCTAGCCGAACAAGGGATTTTGCAGGGGTGAGGAAAGACTGTTCAGCTTCAATGAGGTTCAACTCAATATTCATTGGACCTCCTGCGTGAATAATTAGATCAGTTGCAAGTAATTGTTTGTAGCTATCATCACTTAAACCTAATCGAGGCTGCGTTAGATCACCGATAACAGGAACAATGTTGTTCTGTTGATCGGGTGCCAGTTGATTGATGATGGTAAGAAGACGATTTTTTTGACGTACAAGTACATAAATCTGATGCTGAGAAGCTAACTCAGCGATTAAATGACGTCCAATATAACCAGTTCCGCCAGTCATGAAGATATTCATAATAAAAACACTCCTTTATTATTTTATAGTACTAACTAGTACTAATGTATCTAAAATATTACTTTAGCATGGAAGCTAAAGTAGGAAATAAATTTTTGATCATATCTTGGTTGTTAGAAGCTTGAGCCAAGAAGAGAGCACCCTCAATAGAGGAGACAATCAACATAGCTGTTTGTTTAACGGGCAGCTCTTTCTTTAGTTCTTGTCGTGCAATCCCTTGGGCTAAAATCAATTCAACACCATGCAGCTGTTTTTCAAAAAAACTCTTGATTCTATCTCTAATTTCAACCGCGTCAATAGGCGTCTGTGTATACAGAGTCAGGAAAGGACAACCGCCAAGGTAGTTATTTTGTTCAATAGTATCGCTTAAAATGTGGAGTACCGCTTCTAATTTCTCTTGAACGGTGAGCTCAGTTTGAGACACAATATAATTAATTCGCTGTTCGTAATGTGCTATCAACTGATTAACAATAGCGAGCAGCAGCTCCTCCTTGCTCTTAAAATAATAATAAATGTTCGTTTTTGAAACTTTGCTATGTGCGACTATGTCGTCCATGCTTGTTGCTAGAAAACCTTTAGTAAGAAACAATGTAAAAGCGGATTGCAGAGCAATATCTTTATTAGTAAGTGTATTTTTTTTCATATTAGTACTATACAGTACTATAAATGGAGAGTCAAGGGAATGATTGATGAAATGCATAGGGGTTCGACCGCACATCCATCAACTTAAGAAAAGTAAACATCCCAAAAACAAAAAAATGAGCTACCTTCTCAAAGTAACTACCTGTAGAGAAAGAAAAAGTTCATTTAGTGGGTACTTCAAAACCTTAGCTTGATTGCGATGGGGTCACCATATCAAAAAAAAAGAAAATTGTGCGTTTAGACATATTTTTCAACCGCTTCCTGTACGTTAAGGGACTCGTTATTTTTTTTACAGTTTTTTATTATGAAATTCTAAATAACTAATTATAATAGGTGAAAAAAACGATCAATAGTTGGGGGACGGAAAGGATTCGAATTTACATTCTTTCTCAATACATATTATGGATAAATAAAGTAAAATATGGGTTGGGGTTATGTCTCATGTTGTGTTAATCCTAACAATA